>CAZNQZ010000147.1:0-1936 GCA_964575245.1 uncultured Lachnobacterium sp.
TCACCTGCAGCTCCGGTTCTTTTTGCACTGTAAAATATTGTGTATTATTGATATTATCCATACTCTGTCACCATGCTTTTGTCTAATCATAACCACTCTATTTTTATTGTAAACGAAAATGAGTAAAAAAACAACCTTTAAAGCACAAAATATTACATATTTATTACATACCCCTTATCTCATCACAAATATTTCTCCGTCCATCAGCTCCGAGAGCTTTCCCTGGAGCAGCTTATTTTCCAGCGGAATTTCCGAAGCGCATGCGGCCCTGACATACTCCGGCGTATAGCCGACATACATCTCACGGCCCTTCACCTGCTGCTTTTCCTCGAAGAGCACATTTGCCTCCCTGCCCTGGTAATACCTGCGGAATTCCCGCGACATCCGCTCTGAGAGCGCAAGCAGCTCATTGCTGCGCGCCGTCTTAATCTCCTCCGGAACCTGACCGCTCATGGCCGCCGCCCGCGTTCCCTGCCGTCTGGAATATTTGAAGATATGCATTTCATAAAAGTGCACGCGCTCCAGAAACCGCACCGTCTCGGCAAATTCCTCCCCGGTTTCCCCCGGAAAACCGACAATCACATCTGTCGTGAGGGCGGGGTGTACAAAAAACCTCCGCAGAATGCCGCATCCTCTCTCGTACTCAGCGGTCGTGTACCTGCGGTTCATCCGCGCAAGCGTCGCATCGCACCCGCTCTGCAGGGACAGATGAAAATGCGGACAGAGCTTTGGCAGCGCCGCGAGCTCCCGCACAAACCCCTCCGTAATAATCTGCGGCTCAAGCGACCCCAGCCGAATGCGTGCGATCCCCTTCACACCGTGGATGCCCCTGATTAATTCCAGAAGGCTCTCCCCGGTGTCTGTTCCGTAGGAGCTCAAATGGATTCCGGTCAGCACGATCTCGCGGACTCCGTTCGCCGCCAGCGCCTCCGCCTCCGCGAGCGAGTCCTTAAGTGAGCGGCTTCGCGCCCGCCCTCTCGCGTATGGGATAACGCAGTAGCTGCAAAACTGATTGCAGCCGTCCTGCACCTTCAAAAAAGCGCGCGTGTGCCCGGTCGGATGCGTCACCACAAGCTCCTCAAAGGGCTGCCTGCCGCAGTTGATGTCCGTCACGCAGGATACACGTCTGTTTCCCCCGAGTCCCTCCAGAAGCTCAATGAGCTGTCCCTTTTGGTTGTTGCCGATCAGGAGATCAACAGCGTCATCCGCCCCGGCCTCCCGCTCTCTGGTCTGCACATAACAGCCCGCAGCTACCACCAACGCATCCGGATTCCTCTTTCTCGCGCGGTGAATCATCTGCCGCGACTTGCGGTCCGCAATGTTGGTGACGGAGCAGGTGTTGATCACATACACATCCGCCCGTTCCTCAAACGGGACAATCTCATATCCCGCGTTTTCCAGGAGCTGCTGCATCGCCTCCGTCTCGTATGCATTTACCTTGCAGCCCAGATTATGGAGGGCTGCCTTTCTGCCGTTTGCCATAGATTTTTACTTTTCTCCGCTATTTGGATTGACTTTTGCCCCAAAAAACATTACTATGAGTCACAGGAATATGTTTAGGGAGGTCACCTCATGAAAAAAGTACAGATTTCATTAAATTCCATCGGGAAGGTCAAATCCTTCGTCAACGCAATCTCGCAATTTGACTGCGACTTCGATCTCATCTCGGGCAGGTATGTGATCGACGCCAAATCCATTATGGGGATATTCAGTCTGGATCTCTCCAAGCCGATTGATCTGGCCATCCACACAGAGGAAGAGCCGGACGACATCATGGAGGTGCTGAAACCGTATATCATCGAGTAACCCAAAGGCTGCCTACTCCACAAGAAGAGCCTCTGCCGTGTCGATGGCTGTCTGGATCAGCCCGTCGATCCGCTCCGCCAGATGTGTCTCCGAGATGCGGATATGTTTCGCGCCCGGTTTTGTCACCGGG
>CAZNQZ010000147.1:1946-5508 GCA_964575245.1 uncultured Lachnobacterium sp.
TCCGCGATTCTTACGATCTCCTGCTTGTCCCATGCAATGAGCGGACGGTAAACCGGCATATGGCAGACCTCATTCGTCACAGCCAGCGACTGCATGGTCTGGCTGGCCACCTGACCGATGCTCTCCCCTGTCACCAGTCCCAGACAATTCCCCTCCTGTGCAAAATGCTCTGCAATTTTCATCATATAGCGGCGCATGATGATCGTCAGTTCCTCGTGGGGACATTTCTCATAGATATAGAGCTGAATATCGGTAAAGTTCACGACGCGCAGACGAATCGGCCCGCTGTAGCGGGCGACCTTTTTTGCTAGATCAATCACCTTCTGCTTTGCGCGCTCACTTGTGTAGGGCGGCGCGTGGAAATAGACCGCCTCCAGCGTCACGCCGCGCTTCGCAAGCATGTAGCCGGCGACCGGGCTGTCAATCCCTCCGGACAGGAGAAGCATTGCGCGTCCCGCTGTTCCGGTCGGCATTCCGCCGGGACCCGGAATTTCCGTGGAGTAGATATTGATCTGCGGGCGGATCTCGACGTGGAGCATGACCTGCGGATGATGCACATCCACACGCGTCTCGGGAAATGCCTCCAGTATTTTTTCGCCGAGGGCAGCCGCAAGCTCCATGGATGTCATCGGATAGTTTTTGCGCGCACGCCTCGCATCCACCTTGAAGGTGAAATGCCTGTCCGGATAGATTTCCTCCACATAGCGAAGAATCTGCTCAGTGAGCGCGTCAAAGCCCTCGTCCTCCACAAGAAGGACCGGGCAGATGCCGACAATGCCGAACACACGCTGCAGAGCCTCCACGGTCTCCTCGTAATTATACGCTCCCTCCGTCTCCACATAGATGCGCCCGTTTTCCTTGCGGACATGGAAAGCTCCGTCCACCGTCTCAAGCTGGCGCCCGATATTTGCCACCAGCGCATCCTCAAACAGATAACGGTTTTTGCCCTTGACGGCAATCTCCGCATATTTGATCAGAAAAGCCTTATACATCCCCATTCCCCTTACTCTCAGTGTCTCGTGTATCTGCGCAGCGACGGGATGAGCTCCCGCATCTGCCCCAGTGCATAGTCAATCTCCTCCGGCGCATTGTCCACCGAAAAGCTGAACCTCACGGTGGAGTCCAAAAGAGACGGTTTCATGCCAATCGCCTGCAGCGTCGCGCTGACCGACGGCTTGTTGGAGGAGCATGCACTTCCGGCGGAGACATAGATTCCCCGCTCCTCCAGCGCGTGCAAAAGAACCTCTGCCCGCACACCCTCCACGCTCACGCTCACGATATGCGGTGCACTCCCCCGGCCCGGACAGCCGTTTACGCTCACGCCCTCCATGCCGGACAGCCCTGCAAGGAATTGCTCCCTCATCCCGTACAGCCGCTCCACCTTTGCCTCAAAATCCGAGTAGGCGGCAGAAGCCGCCACTCCCAGGCCTGCGATTGCCGGGACGTTCTCCGTGCCGGAGCGCATGCCTCTCTGCTGTCCGCCCCCATGCAGAAGCGGTTGAAGCCTTGTCCTGTCCCTCACATACAGAAAGCCGCTCCCCTTGGGACCTCGGATCTTGTGGCCGCTGACCGACAGGAGGTCCATGCCGTCGCTGCCCGGATGAATGCGCAGCTTTCCGTATGACTGGATGGCATCCACATGGAACAGGGCCCGGGGGCTTTTCTCCCGAATGATCGCAGCAGCCTCCCTGACCGGCTGAATCGCGCCGATCTCGTTGTTCACATGCATCACGGACACCAGCACGGTATCCTCCCGGAGACTCTCCTTTAGCGCATCCAATGAGATCACACCCTCCCGGCTTACCGGCAGAACCGTCAGCTCCCAGCCACGCTCTTTAAGCCACGCCATCGGAGCAGACACGGACGCGTGCTCCACCGCCGACGTGACAATGTGCCTTCCCGCGCGCCGGTTTGCCTCCGCCGCCCCGACAATCGCGAGGTTGTTGGACTCCGTCCCGCCGGAGGTGAACAGGATCTCCTTCTCTTTGCATCTCAGTGTCCCAGCGACCGCCTCCCGGGCCGCCCGGACATATTTTTCCGCCTCGACGCCCTTGCCGTGCAGGGAGGACGGGTTTCCGTAATCCTGTGTCAGGACAGTCATCATAAGCTCCGCTGCCTCTTTCCCGCAGCGCGTCGTCGCCGCATTGTCAAAATAACACTCCATCTCCAGCTCCCATCAATCATCCAGCGCGTACACAAGCATCGCGAGGGTCGCAAGCCCCGCCGTCTCAGTGCGCAGAATTCTTCGCCCGAGCGAGAGCATTTGAAAATGTTCTCTCTCCCGGACGCTCTCGATTTCCTCCGGCGCAAATCCGCCCTCCGGACCAATCATGACGGCAAGCGTCCCACGGTCCGCACATCCGCCAAGTACCTCGCGGGTGTGCGCCAGCCCCCTCTCATTCTCATAGGGAACCAGCACGAGCTCCGCAAGCTCCTCCGCAAGGGCGAGGGCCTCCCTCCAGTTCACCGGTGCGTGCACCTCGGGAATGAGGGATCGCCCGGACTGCTTCGCCGCACTCTCCGCGATCGCCTGCCAGCGCTTTGTGCGCTCCCTTGCCTTCCTCTCGTCCAGCTGCACCACACAGTTTTTCATCGCCACCGGAATGACCGCATACACGCCGAGCTCCACCGCCTTCTGGACGACAAAATCCATCTTGTCTCCCTTGGCAAGCCCCTGAAAGAGGAACACTCTGTGCGCAAACTCCGTTCCCACAGTATCCCTCCGATCGACAACAAGCGTCACATAATCCGCCGAAAGCTCCTCCACATGACAGAAAAAGGAGCTGCCGGAAGGGCAGCTGATGCGAACCCGCTCTCCCGGGTGCATGCGCAGCACATTTTTGATGTGATTCACATCACTCCCGGTGATCTGAAAACGTCCGTCGCGGGTTTCTTCATTTTCTGTAAAAAATTGATACATGGCTATCCCCTGCGGGCGGTGATGCTGACCCATTCGCCCTGACGAGTGACCTCTGTCACGGAGAGAGACGCGGCCTCAAGGGCATTTCGCACCTCCTGCTCCTTGAAATCAATAATCCCGGAGGTAATCAGGACTCCGCCCGGCTTTAACAACTCCGGAAACACCGGTGCCATCGGGATAATCACCTCCGCGAGAATATTGGCAACAACAATCTCAAATCTCTCTGACCCGATCTTTTCCCGCAGGTCTGCATCGGTAATCAGATTTCCCACATAGAAGGTTCCCAGCTCCGGTGCCAGACGGTTCACTTCCATATTGGCCCGAACTGAGGTCAGACAGTCCCGGTCCAGATCTGTCCCGACCACCTCCTCTGCGCCGAGCTTTAAGGCCGCGATGGATAAAATCCCGCTTCCGAAGCCCACATCCAGCACGCGCGGACGCTCCCACTCCGGCGGATTTGCACTGTCGCCACGGATGTATCGAATGAGCTGGCGGATGCACAGCTGCGTCGTCTCATGCTTTCCGGTGCCAAAGGAGATGCCGGGGTCGATCTCGATCATCAGCTTGTCCTTATCCTCCGGCTTCCGCTCCTCCCAGGTCGGCTTAATTAAGATATCCCCGATGGTGAAGGAAGAGAAGAAC
>CAZNQZ010000148.1:0-1203 GCA_964575245.1 uncultured Lachnobacterium sp.
ATTTTCGATCTTAATCGAGTAAGGGCTTGAGGCAGTATGTACCGTACTGTCAACAGAGAACTTTGCATTGTCGCCTCCCCAGCCGACTTGTTCTTCCAAAACTTTGGATGAACGATCATATGTCCACTTGTAATTGACCGCTGCAAGGGCATCCATTCTAAACAGCAGCATACACTCCGCCAACACCAGGAAAAATACAAAAATTCTTTTATTCATTATTATTATCCGCCTTTCTGCGAAAGACACCAATGCATCATGAAACCGGTTGGCTATCTTACGCTTTTCTAATCTATCTTAATATTGTTTTAATCCATAAGCATTATTATGTTGAAACGGAAAGAAGGGACAACAAATCCTGCATCCCTTCATCCAACTCCAGTTCCGGCTGGTCTTTAATCTTACTGCCCAAAAAAGAGACTCTGTTTTTTGCCGCCTCCAACTGCGCGGGAATATCCATCAGCTCCCTGCGGCATTGCTTCCGCACCTCCTCGTCCGTGCCGCTTATGACGCCGTCATACAGCATGGTGGCATAGTTGGCATACTCCTCATAATTAAAATAATCTCTGTCAATCGCCTTTTTCTGATACCTGATCACCTCCAAATAATCATCCCTGCAATAGGCCGCAAACGCCTTAGCGTAATATGCCAGCGCACAGGTATCATTCTGAGCTAACACCCGGTCCGCAAGGCGCTCCGCCTCCCCGATATCCTCCTGCTCAGAGAGCAAATATAGATTTGCATCGGTATACCAGGGATAAATACGAACTGCAAGGGCATGGTTTCCATTATATTCCGCAACGGTTGGAACGGACAGATATAAGCCCGCCCCCATACAAATAACAGCCAGTGCAGTCATCCATTGTTTTTTTAACGGATAGCTCCCCGTAAGCCACGCCGCTTTTCCCACACACCGCACATCATCCATAAGCATTATTACAATGGAAAGCATTACCGTATATGTCAAATCAAAATCCAGCAGCCCATGCAAAAAAACAACTGCGAGTATCCATTTTTTACAGGGGGACAAATCTTTACTCCCCATACAGCAAATAACAGAAAAAATGTACCCAAGCATTGGAACCCAGCCAGCATCCACACCAATCTGCAGGCAGTCATTGTGTATAAAGCGAACGGTATATACACCAGTCTGAACCATGTTCTCTGAATAATAATATCCCAAATGGCCCATTCCAAAGGGATGAC
>CAZNQZ010000148.1:1213-5507 GCA_964575245.1 uncultured Lachnobacterium sp.
AAAGCAGCGGAATTGCATCCTGTGCATAGAGAATTCTTCCGATAAAGGTTGACTCCGTCAGGGACAGCCTGATAATTCGCCCGATAGAGGCAGTGTCCCGCGTCAGCAGAATATACGCCGCCGCCGCAATTCCAAGTACAATCGCGGCAATCCCAAGCCTCCAATGCCGTTTCTGCAAAATCAAAACCAATATGGTTATGCCGGACAGCACCATAACAATCCGGCTCCCGCTCGCCCCTATACCAATACAAAGCACACAAAAGCCCGCTATTCCCCACCATTTCAGCCGTTCTTCATGTAATAAAATAATGACACCCACAAGGAGAAAGAGCGCATAGGTATTCGGATACTGGAAGGTGCCCCCCAGACGTCCATTGACCCAGAAATGCTGCGCAAACACCGGTATAAAATATACGGTCAGACAAAAAAGTGTGACAAACACCCCTGCCCACGGAATTATGTAAAAAATCCGTTCCCTGCTTTTGTGTTCCATCTGCTGATATAAGAGGAGAAATGGCCCAATCCAAAGGATTTTCCCAAGGCCAAGAAACGCCATTCCGGAATCCACAGCAGGAAATACCGCAGCCGCATAGCCCAGAAAAATCAGTATAAACAATGCCATGCCAAGTGATATCCGCACTTCAAGCCCGTTGCGCCGTTTTCGATACAATATCAATAACAGGCACGATAAAATTACCGTGAAAATTGCGCCGCAAAACTCATAGTACATTCCAAAAAATAATATGCTGATTACAAAACAGGCAAACAGAAGCCGCTCGATGCTCTTCCACTCTTTTTCCATGGTAAATCCCCAGCTATTATCATATTGTCCGGGATACCACTTGGCATCCCGGACATTTCCTGATTTGTATTACTTTTTTGACTCTACAAATACCGAACTACTATAAGTAACAATGTCCGTATAAACATTCACCTCATTATATTTTTTTCCCCCAAGAACCTTCACCTTATAGCTTGTACCATAAGAAGCAACATTCATCACCCCTGATGGCTGTTTATCACTTAATACTTTAAAATACCAACCATCTGCATCAATCAAATACTGATGTCCATTATTTTGGCTCTTTAATTCCACACTAATTGTCCCCGGTTTTTTTGATTCCACAGACACAATCTCTGGTACAACACTAATCTCTTTAAATGCGTTCGTTTTATCTTTGATATACAGTTCCTGCAAGGGATTTTCATAACAATCCACCCTTGTCAGCGCTGAATTCTTTGACAAATCCAGTGAAGTCAACTTATTATCTGCACAATTCAGCGTTTTCAGCGCCTTGTTCTTCGAGAAGTTCAGTGAAGACAGCTCATTGTCGCTGCAATCCACAGATTCCAACGCTACCGCCTTTGCCACCTTTAAGGAAGTCAATTTATTGGAATAACAGTATAGCGCTGTCAGCTTGGTGTTTTTGGAACAGTCCAGCTTGGTGAGTTCTCGATTACCAGAACAATCCAGTTTTTCCAGTTTCGTGTTTTTACTCAAGTTAATCTTTTTGAGCTGGGAATTTCCCGCAACTGTTAACCTTTTTAAATTGCTGGCACTCTTTAAATTTAGTGTTTTCAATGCCGACCTTGTTATCTCCATTTCCACTAATTTGCTGCTGTTTTTCGGCAGCTTTAATACGGATAGTCCCACACTGCTTTTGAAATACTCCAACTGACTGCATGGCGACACATCCACAGTTTCACATGATGCAAGTTCATTGTTATGATAACAGGCGAATACCTCAATATTACGAAGCCCCTGCCCGCTGATTCGAACGGCAGGCATGTTTTCGGAAATAGAAATGTCCAAATATTGAACGCTTTTCCCCAGCTTTATGGATGTGCAGGCGCAATTATTTAAACACACAGATTCTACATGTGTAAGCTTTTCAAGTCCCGATACATCTTCTACGCGCTCAGAGTAGATACCAATATAAGTTACCACAAATTCTTCTGTTTCACTTAGATATCCGTCCCCATCTGCATCATACTCCTTCACCGCCTTTAAGACATTTTCATCCTTAAACACCTCTTGGGTCAGCGCAATCCCTTTTGAGTCACCTTTTTGCAGCAGTTTTGCTCCAATGCCAGCCGACAGGATTTGCCTTGTTTCCCCCGTATCAGCAGCGTAGACAGACTGCGGAACCGCAGAAGTGCCTGCCAGCATCACCGCCAGCATTCCAATAGCCAATTTTCTCCATTTTCTCATTTCATTTCCTCCTCAAATTTTTCGCCAGTATTTGTTGCTGTATAAAGCAATATGCTATGGGCATTATTTTAGTACAGATATTTACTAAAGTCAATAGTAAATATCTGTACTATGGTAATCTGTTTTTGTTTCCATAGAGATTTATTCTGCATCCGATATCAAAGGTGGGAAAATGTCTGCAAACTATATTCGCCGAATGCGCGACTTGAGAGAGGATCATGATATGACACAGCAGGAGGTTGCCGACTACCTGCAAACCTCCCAGACCATGTACGCGCGCTATGAGCGCGGGGCTAACGAGATGCCCATCCGGCATCTGATCGCGCTGTGTCAATTATACCATGTTTCCGCCGACTATCTGCTTGGTCTGACAGACATCAGGTAAGGTTAATTCACAACATTAGAGATATTATACAAAATCCTTGAAGCCAAATCAAAAATGATGTATTCTGTTATTGTTATGAACGATTCGACAGGCAGATTTGCACAGGATTCACAAGGCAAAAGAGAAAAAAGAGTTTGTGTAACATGTACATCGTTGAGAAAGGGGATTTATGAAAAGATTAGCAAGGTATGTGTTATTTACAGCAATATGTGTTTTTTGTGCCGTATCGGTGAAGCTGCAGGCAAAGGCTGCAGACCATACTGTTTCAATTCAGGCGGATGAGGAGCAGAGTGTGGAATTATATGTGAGTGATACAGGAAAAATCGTGCCGATTCCGTCTGTGTCACAGAACACGGAATATGAAGACTGGTGGGATGATGAAGGATATTATGTCCCGGCTCCGGTCGGGCCGGGATATTATATTCCGGCTCCGGCTGGGCCGGAAATGCCAGTTCGATATGAGTTTAAGATGGAAGGGCTTGGCTGGAATTCGGATGATTCTTGTATCACGCTGGACGCAGAGGGCAATTTCTCTGCGATTGCACCCGGCACAGACACGGTGGAGATTGTTGGATACGACAGCAGCGGATTACCGACATATTATGCATCTATCTATTTTACGGTTCGGCTGGATCTGAGTAATGTGTCCTTAGAAAAGACAACGGTAACAGGCTATATGTTTGCAGATTATGATTATGGCGATTATGTTTATTACAGCCCGGTTCGATTGGAGATACCGGTCATATCCCCGGTTGTTCTGGATGAAACGATAGACGGAATCGATTTATCCTGCACGTCCTCAAATGAAAATGTTTCGTCATACGTTTCTCTCTCTGACAATACATTGGCGCTGGAATTGTATGCGCAGGAGAAATGCAATACAAAGATAACCATTATGATGGGAGGAAAGAAATATAAGGTTTCCGTCAAACTTCAGCCAGTTCGGATGTCAGATACTTCTTACCTGCTTGAGGAGGAGCATACCAAGCAGCTTAAAGTGAAGGGATATTCCGGAAAAATAACATGGAGCTCCACGAATTCAGAAATTGCCTCAGTTAACAAAAACGGAGTCGTGAAAGGAAAAAAGACCGGGAATGTGGTGATCACTGCGAAACTTGGAGACCAGCGTGTCGGCTGTGCGGTCTCTGTCACGACGGAAGATCTGAAAAAGGTCTGCGAAAGGGCAGCATACATTGGAACAAATTGGGCGTATAGTCAGGAAAAGCGGACGCAATCCGGCTATTATGACTGCAGTGCTCTGGTGTGGAAAGCCTACCGCGAGTATACAAATATCAACTTCGGTTCTTCATCATACCCGGGAACTACACGGACAGAGTCCGCCTGGTGCAGGGATCATAATAAAATGATCAGCGGCGGATACTCATACAAGAAAATCCGGAAGATGCAGATAAATCCGGGAGATATTATTTTTAAGTCAACAGATGAAAAGGATCCGTACAATACCACATATCATGTGGAAATGTTTACGGGGTATACCTGTATTGGGTATGACCGTGACGGAAAGCCAATTGTGGATCCCCTATGGGCAGCACGAGGTATCGGTTATATGGTGGAGGAAGGCTCTATGCTGGCAAGACCAACAAAATAGGGATACAGACCGCCATTCTTGACAGCATTCGCCCAAAATGGTATACGATATAAGCAAAAGAAATCACATGTGTTACAGGAAAGGGACA
>CAZNQZ010000149.1:0-2169 GCA_964575245.1 uncultured Lachnobacterium sp.
AGTCTTCCATCCTATACCTCTCTGCTGTGACCGTTTAGCCGATTCTATCTATCATACCACGAAAAAAACAGATTGGTTGCAGGATTTGGAAAAATTTTGATACCAAGGGAGCTGCTTGCAGCGAAGCAATTCGTGGGATCATAGATCTCTTACAGCTGCAAAGCCCTGCTCCAGATCGGCGATGATGTCGTCGATGTGCTCCGTACCGATGGAGAGGCGTACCGTGCCCGGACGGATTCCGGAGGCCAGCAGCTCGCTCTCCGTCATTTGCGAGTGGGTCGTGGACGCGGGATGAATAACCAGACTCTTGACATCCGCCACGTTGGCAACCAGGGAAAACAGCTGCAGGCTCTCCGTAAATTTTCTGGCAGTCTCCTCGCCGCCCTTGATATCGAAGGTAAAGATCGAGGCCGCTCCCTGCGGGAAATACTTATCGTAAAGCTCTTTTGCGCGGCCTGTTGCAAGGGACGGGTGATTGACGCGCTCCACCTGCGGATGCCGACGCAGGAAATCTACCACCTTCAGCGCATTCTCCACATGGCGTTCCAGCCTGAGAGACAGAGTCTCCAGACCCTGCAGGAGCAGAAAAGAGTTGAAGGGGGAGATCGCAGCCCCCTGATCCCTCATCAGCGTCGTGCGCAGCTTGAGGATATAGGCGAGATTGCCGCAGACTTCAGAAAACACTACTCCGTGATAAGAAGGGTTCGGTTTTGTAATCCCCGGAAATTTATCATTCTGCGCCCAGTCAAATTTGCCGGAATCAATCACGACGCCTCCCATCACCGTGCCGTGCCCGCCGATAAATTTCGTGGCGGAGTGTACGACGATGTCCGCGCCGTACTCGATGGGACGCAGATAGTACGGAGTGGCAAAGGTGTTGTCCACAATAAGCGGAATTCCGTGGCGGTGAGCCACATCCGCTATGGCCTCGATGTCGATGACGTCGGAATTGGGATTACCCAGCGTCTCCGCATACAATAGCTTCGTATTTTCACGGATCGCCGCCTCAAAATTCGCCGGCTCAGCCGGATCGGCAAAGGTCACATCCAGCCCCTGATCCCGGAGTGTATTTGCGAACAGATTGTAGGTTCCCCCATACAGGTTGACGGAGGAAACAATATGGTCGCCTGCACATGCAATGTTCTGTACGGCATAGGTGATCGCCGCTGCCCCGGAGGCCGTGGCGAGGGCCCCTGCCCCTCCCTCCAGCGCCGTTATGCGCTCCTCAAACACGGAGGATGTGGGGTTCATCAGACGGTTGTATATATTGCCTCCCTCCGTCAGGCCGAACCTTCCCGCCGCCTGGGCCGAGTCCCTGAACACGTATGCGTTGGTGGCATAGATCGGCACGGCCCTCGCGTCCGTCACCGGGTCCGGACGCTCCTGCCCCGCGTGTACCTGTAAGGTTTCAAATTTGTAATTTCTCATATCAACTGCCTCCCTTCGTTCCAATCATTATACTTCAGTATTTGCATGTGAACAAGATGCAAAAGCAGCCGGGAAAAATCCCGGCTGCCCCTATTGCTCTGATTCCTGTTCTATGACTCATCCCTGTGGTCATTCATCACGACATTGACGCCTTCCAGCCCGGTAACCTTTACATTTCGGTTCACCTTCGCATCATAGGTATCCGCCTTCACAATCTCCGCCAAATCAATCCCTGTAGCTTCTCTCATACTCTCGAACAGCTTGGTCATCACGACAGGCACATTTCCGGCGACCTGCTCCACGCCGCCGCTTGCGCCCTCGCCTCCGCCGATAATCGTGATTTTGTCGATCTGCGTGAGCGGCTCGGCAATCTTGCCCGCCACCTCGGGCAGCACCTTGATCATCATCTCAGCAACAGCGGCCTTATTATACTTCGCATAGGCCTCTGCCTTCTTCTCCATCGCCTCCGCCTCAGCGAGACCCTTCGCCTGAATCGCAGACGCCTCCGCCTCACCGACCGCCCGGATACCGGCAGCCTCCTGCTCCTTGGCAAAACGGTCGGCCTCGGCCTGGGCCTTTTTCGCCTCAGCCTCGCGCTGAATCTCAAACTGCTTTGCCTCTGCGTCCTTCTGTCTCTGATAGAGGACTGCGTCCGCGCGCTGCTGCGCCGCGTACTTATCGGCCTCGGCCTGTTTCTTAATCTCCGCCTCCAGAGCCTGCTCCTTGACCGCAACCTCCTTC
>CAZNQZ010000149.1:2179-5491 GCA_964575245.1 uncultured Lachnobacterium sp.
CTCCTTCTGCTTCAGCTCAATCTCGCGCTCCTGCTTGGCGATATCCGCGTTGGCCGTAGTGACCTCGATGGTCTTTCGCTGCTCCTCCTTCTGAATCTCATAGGCGGCGTCAGCCATGGCCTTCTTCGTGTCCGCATCCATCTGCAGCTCGGATTTCTTAATTGCCAGCTCGTTCTGTTTTTTCGCGATCTCAGTCTGCGCCTCAACCGCCGCGTCATTGGATTCCTTATCCGCAGCCGCCTGCGCCACCTTGATATCGCGCTCGCTCTCGGCTCTTGCAATAGCCGCGGCCTTCTTGATCTTGACAATATTGTCAATACCCAGATTTTCGATGACTTCATTGCCGTCAACAAAATTCTGTACATTAAAGCTTATGATATCGAGACCCATCGCCGCCAGATCCGGCTCCGCATTTTCCTTCACCAGATTCGCAAACTTCTGGCGGTCGGATACCATCTCCTCCAGCTTCATCTTGCCCACGATCTCACGGACATTGCCTTCCAGCACTTCCCGGGCCACGCTGGCTATGTACTCGGTGTTGCGGTTTAAGAAGTTCTCCGCCGCAAGCCGCAGCTTATCCGGTTCATTGCTGATTTTTACATTGACTGTGGCATCCACGTTGATATTGATGTAATCCGCCGTGGGAACCGCGTTGCTGGTCTTAACGTCAATCGGAATCAGCCGCAGATTCAGCTTATCCAGACGCTCAAAAAACGGAATGCGGATCGTCGCTTTTCCGATGACAATCTTCGCCTTTTTCTTGATTCCGGAAATAATGTACGCCATATCCGGCGGCGCCTTGACATAACCGATGCACAGGAGAAGAATAACCAGAAGCACAACTCCCGCCGCAATGCCGTATTTGATAATTTCATCCCACATAATAATACCCCCTTTGCCTGTCCTCATCCGTCTGATGCCATTCCCAGGTGTCACAAAAACAGGTGGAAATGGCACTTTTATAATACCACAGATTTTCCCCGTTTACAACATACAGTTACATGCTATTTAACAAACCGTAACAGTTCAGCCTGCAGCTTCACTGTTACGGAATCCGCCCCATCCAAAGTTTGCCTGCGGCAAAGGGGCGGATTCTTGGCTGTTGCACTTTACTGGCTGCTAACTGCGCAGCAAGTGCGCAGTTGCAGGCTGAACTGTTACAACAAACCATAGGATGCGATAAAGTAATAAAAGGACCCGATCATTTTCCCGAACGCCATTGACATGATCGCAAAACTCAGGCCCCGGTTGATCGAAAGCCGGCGGAACATGATAGGGAAGGTATTCAGAATCTCTGCCAGCGCCACGGAAATACAGCCCACAAAAATTCCCGCGGAAATGCCGTACACCGCAAAGAGCAGATGGCTGAGCCAGGCAAACGGAAAGACCGCCTCCCATTCAAACACAGTAAACACGGCCCCGCTCAGCACTCCCAAAATGATCATATTTTCCACCAAAAGGATGTGCCGCCCCTCTCTGGTCCTTCCCAGCATTCTCGGGATCACCCCGATAACCAGCAGGAACGCAAACGTCCCCGCCGACACCGCCACCCCGCAGGAAAAGGCGAGCAGCGCCTGAATCACATGCTTAGCCCACATCATGCTCATGCCCCTTCCTTCCGGCGTTTTCGATGAATGCTGTGTCCGTATCCTTTTCATACTTGCGCATTTCTACCTGAATCGGGGTGGGGTCCGGAGTGATTTTTTTCTTTCCGACATGGTTAAAAAATACAAGAATTCCCACAGCAAGCCCGATGCAGTAAAAAATCTCAATCTCTGTCACCCTCGGCTTATCTGCACCCAAAAATTTCCCGTAAAAACCGTCAAACACCTCCGTCACGGACACATCGTTATTGAACGCCATGATCGTAAACGCAGAGCCCAAAAACACAATCACGCACAACAGCGCCAGCTTGCCGATCTCAAGCCATTTCGGAGCGATCGGAAACGCGATATACTCCACTACAAAATCCTGTTCTCCATAACTGACCACCTCCACGTCGGGGTTATCCTCGTGGATGAGTTCAATCACATTCAGAATGGAAAACACTTCAATCTGTCGCTTTTTCTTGTGGGAACTCTTCTTAAACGAATACAGTGTTTTATTTTTGACCGCTGCACAGATCGCCGGATTCTGACACTCCACCGACATCACATCAGAAAGCCGAACCTGCGGCTCGTGGCAGACAACATTGCGGTCCGCCTTCACATACACAATCTCATGCCCGTCTTTCATAGCTTATGCGACGCACCAGCGTCCCCTCCTTCGGTATCTCTGCCCGCCGATTAATGCCATAATAAAATCCTCCTGCCAAAAGCAATACCGCCAGAAGGAGAAGGCACAGAAAAAGGCGATAGAACTTTTCCCAGCCTGTCGCCTGTCTGTGTTTGTATGCTCTCATATCTCCCGCCTCCTTTTCTATCTTCTGGCGGTAGTATGTGTCAATGCATATGCGATTATTCGCTTTGTTATTCTTTTGAACCCCGTATCATTCATTTTGCTCCAACTTTGCCTTTAGAACTGCCTCGTTAAGCTGCAGCATTTTTGCGTCGAGATTGGAGACAATCTCCGCGCACGCCTGCAGATCCCTGCTGATATAGTCCGGCGCGTTTCCCTCAAACTTATAATATATCTTGTGCTCCAGACTCGCCCAAAAATCCATGGCAATCGTCCGGATCTGAATTTCCACCTTCGTGTCCACGACACGGTCAGACAAAAAGATCGGCACTGTCACAATCATGTGAAAGCTCTTGTAACCGCTCGGTTTCGGGTTTTTGATGTAATCCTTGACGGACAGCACCGTCAGGTCATTCTGCCTGCCGATCATCTCGGCGAGCTGATAAATATCTGAGGTGAAGGAACAGACAAGCCGTATGCCCGCAATGTCCTTCACATGGTCTACCATATTCTGAATGCTGCTCTCGTAGCCATTGCGTTTCAGTTTCTTAACAATACTTTCCGGTGATTTGATTCGCGATTTGATATACTCAATCGGATTGTATTTGTGAATATGAACAAACTCGTCATTCAGTATCTCCAGCTTCGTCCCAACCTCCTTGATAGCGGAATTGTAAAGAAAGATCACTGTCTCCCAGCTGTCGATGTCCTCGCGAAAGGTTTGTTGCGAAGCATCCATGAAATCCCCCACTTTCTATATCTGTTTTAATTGTTCCCTCCTTTGTATTATTTTAACATATATTGTCGATAAAATAAACCGCTTTCATGAAACTTTCACAATTTACAGTAACAGTTCAGCATGCAGCTTCACTGTTACGGAATCCGCCCCATCCAAAGTTTGCCTGCGGCAAAGGG
>CAZNQZ010000150.1:0-5480 GCA_964575245.1 uncultured Lachnobacterium sp.
CGATGAAGACGGCCTCGCCGTCCTCGTATGCCACCGGGTTGATGGAGGCGTCAAAGGTCACGTCGGAGCAGAACACCTTATGCCCCTGAAGGGTCCCGGCGTTTGGTCTCGCCTGCCCGTAGAGCTTTTCCGCGGCGAGCTTTGTGGCGAGGTGCAGCGCGGCGGTGCCTGCGGACAATGCCACCGCATAATTGCAGCCGACGTATTCTGCCGTCTGTTTTTCTATTTCGTTGATGTTGGGCCCGACGGTGCTCACCCAGTTGGTTTTTATCGCTTCGTCCACCCAGCGCTGCTCATCCCCGTGCATGGTGGGGCTTGAGAGCCAGATTTTAGATGGAAAAGGCGCAATTCCCGCGAATCGCGGATCAGTTAATATGTCATTCATTCTTTGCCTCTTTTGGGACAGGCTTCGCCACTCCGCTCTTTTTCAGGCGGATTTCTTTGTTTTCTCTGACCTTAAAGTGCCTGCAATGCGACAGGGCGACAATTGCATTTACTTTAATTTTTTATGGCGAAACGCTAAAACCGATTGCTTCTAAGCTTCGCAGCTTCTGTGGGTCTAACTGTCCGGTTTTTGCGGTCCTGCGCTGGGTCTTCACCCAGCTCCCCAGCTTATAGCCGTCCAGACAGGCATATGTCTGGGGAACACGCGCGTTTCCGTGTGTGTTTCTGTACTCCCTCAGACGCTCGTAACCAGCGTTCCAACGGGCCTCGTTGGCATCCCAGACCATCCCTGCCGCCTCAAGGCGGCGGATCTGGCTTTCGGTGAGCTGCTTCTTTTTATAGCGGTTCCTCTGGTTTCCAATCCAGGAACCCAGCCGGATTCCGGATTCTGTGACGTATTCTGCCGGAACCATCAGATCGCCGTGGGTATTGCGATAGGCTTCAGCAGCCTGACAGCACTGCTCCCAGAATTCCTCTCCCGGCTCCCAGCAGATACCGAGGGCCTCCAGTGCCCCGGTCTGCCTGCGGTTCAGTTTTCCCTGACGGTACTTACTTCTCTGTGTGGCAATCCACGCGCCGAGCCGGAAACCATCCTCACTGACATAGTCCACGGGGACGTTGACACTCCCGTATTCCTCATACTGCTGTACCGCCTCTCCGAAGCAGGCATACCATTTGGCCCGGAACTGCTGCCAGCTCATGCCGATGCCCTCCAGCATGGCAATCTGCTCCTGCGTAAGCCGCTCTCTTCTGTAGTTGTCCCTCTGTCCGGAAATCCAGACGCCGAGCCGAACGCCCCCGGAGGTCTGATAGCTCAGGGGAACTGCAAGGTTCCCGTTTTTCCGGTAATACTCCTCTGCCAGCCGGTAATGCTCCATCCATGTGCGCTCCCGCAGGGAATCCCACTGCATACCGATCTGTTCCAACAGCCGCTGCCGCTCCTCTGACAGAGTGCCCTCCCGCTTTGCCGCTTTGACTCCGCGGTACCAGTGGCCGAGACGGTAGGCGCTGTCTTCCGCAAGGTATGCGGCAGGGATATCCAGATGCCCGTTCGCCCGGTAAAAACGCTCTGCCTCCCGGTAACCGGCCATCCACGCGTCCTCTTTTTCCCAGATCATACCGATCCGCTCCAGCCTTGCGGTTTTCTCCGCAGAGAGGCGGTTTTCCTCGTGACGGGTTCTCTGCAGCTTCAGCCACTGTGCCAGATGGCTCAGCTCCGGGTCCGGATTCGCACTGCCATGCTTTACCATCAGACTCCCGCTTGTGTGGTAAAGGCGGGATGCCTGCGCGTATCTTTCCTCCCACAGGCGCTCTTTCCTGGTATCCCAGCACATCCCGACTGCCTCCAGCCGCCGGATTCGCTCCTCAGAAAGGCGCAAATCCCTCCGCGTTCCGCGGTAGGCCGCTCTCTGGACAGCCAGCCACTGCCCCAGGCGGCGGCCCTCCGCCGTGACATAGGAGAGCGGGGGAAGGAGATTGCCGTTCTCCCGGTAATAGCTGCAGGCATCCTCATACATCTGTTCCCACGTCGGAGACAGGGTCTGCTCCAGCTCGTCAAACAACCTCTGGCACTCCCTGAGCTCATCCACGACCTCGAAGTGGTCTGTGACGATCCGCTCTCCATCTCCCCGCGCACGGTAGATCTCTAAGATGTCCTCCATCTCTTCTTTTATATAATCAATGCCCGCAAGGCCCGAAAGGTTGTCCACGATGTCAAAGATGACCGCATCCTTTCCGGATGCCGCAGACATGGCTCTTCCGATCTGCTGCCGGTAGACGACCGGCGATGCGGTAGGCCGAAGCAGGATGACTCCGGAAATGTCCTCCACATGGATGCCCTCGTTGAGCATGTCGATGCAGAACAGCAGGCGCAGATGATCGGATTTGTCTGCCTTGAACTCCGCGAATGCCCGCCCCGTCTCCGACGCCCCGGAATAGGCGCTGTACACGTGGGGCGATTGATCCAGCCCGCCAAACCACTCCATGACGTGCTCCTGCATGGCGTCCATGTGCTCTTTCCCTGAACAGAATAAGAGATATTTCCCGTGCCGATCCTTCATGTGCTTTTCAAAGATCTGATCCAGCCCGTCCGCGTTTTCCAGCATGCGCTTCATCTGCTCCAGAAGCTGTCCGGCCCGGTCACGGGCTGTCTTGCCGCGAAGGGCCTTCACGCGGGTTTCGTACTGCTCATAAATCCTCTGATACCGGAACAATGCCCTCACATAGGTCGGGGCGCGCAGAATGCCGAGCACAATTGCCTCGCCGAGTGTGATTCGGCTTGCGATATTGCCGTCAAACAGCTCGTCCGCCATGTCCCTCCCGCTGTCCAGATAGCGGATGTTGGTCGCAGAGAGCCCGAGAACCGGACATGCCGGAAAACAGGCAAATAGTCTTTTAACCCCGTCTCCCCACATGTCTGCTCCACAGCGGTGGAATTCGTCCAGTATGATATAGTCCGGTCGGATCTCTGCGATCTCCTCCCCGGACAGGCGCATAAATCCGGCATAGGTGTAAAACAGGATATGTTCGGGCTCGTAGCCGAAATCCCTGCGCACGTTCTCCAGCTGGGTACGGAAGATGTCCTCCGAGGGCGACAGCCAGCAGACTCTGCAGGAGGGATGCTCCGCGCAGAGCTTGAACCCGATATAGCTTTTTCCGGTTCCTGTGGGGTGTATGACGGCGGCCTTCCCGGAAACAGACAAACATTCCTCCACGGCATCGTAAGCCGCCTGATTGTGCGGATATAATTCGATTGTGCGCTGCTCAGCCATCCCGTCACCTCTGCGGGAATACCACATAATGGAAATTATGTTGTATAAGGAATGACCTTATTGGCTTTTTAAAGGAAAAAATTGATGATCCATGAAACAAATGGATGACTGAATCACTGATTATGACTTGCGCGATACAGAAATGTGTGATACTATAACATTTGAAATTAAAAAATTGGCGGCGATACAACATAATTTCCATTATGTTGTATTTTATTGTTCAAAAAAGCGCGCACTCTGCCCTCAGACCGGCGCACCCTCCATATTTTTCAGAACCAGCCCCATCTGCTCCAGCTGCCGTCTGTGCTCCCTGCTGCTTGTGCGGATATAAATCCGGGTGGTATCAATGCTGCTGTGGCCTAAGATATCCGCCAGCTTGGCTATGTCCTTCTTGATTTCATAGAAAGTTTTTGCAAACAAATGCCTCAGATTATGGGGGAACACCTTCTCCTCATCCACCCCCGCCTCCCGGCACAGCGCCTTCATCTCCCGCCAGATATTACTGCGGTCCACGGGTCTGCCCCCCGCAGTGAGAAACACTGCCCCCTCCCGGACCCTGTGATCACCGATATACTTCTTCAGCATGGCCTGCAGCTCCTTCGGGAGCAGCACCGTGCGCACCTTCCCCTTGCACCGGATCTCCACCATGCCGTTCACCACACTCTCCGCCGTGATATAATTCAACTCGCTGATCCTTATCCCGGTGGCGCAGATGGTCTGTAAAATTGCGGCAAGGCGGGCCCGGTTCTTTTTTACAGCCGTCCGGACCAAACGCAGGTATTCGGCCTTTGTCAGGCATTTTTTCTCCGGGCAGAATGCCTCCTTCTGCACCTTAAAGGTCTTTACCTTCAGATCCTGCCAGCCCAGATACTGAAAGAACTGGTTGGCGGCAACCAGATAGGAATTGATGCTGGAGATCTTGTACTCCCTTTCTTTTAAGTCTTTTTTATATGCGACAATCAGAGCCTTATCCAGCCCCTTTGTCCCGGCAAAGGCCGACAGCTTCTCAACATCCCGCATATATTTTTCCACGGTTGCCCCCTCCTTCTCCTCCGAGAGAAGGTAATTCCGATATCCCTCCAGCAATTCTTTTGTAATGACACGGTCCATCCGATGCGCCTCCTTCATCATAAGTCTCTAATCGAGCAGAGGAGATTTATCGCCCCTGCTCATGATAGCCAAAGACCCCCGCGGCATGCCGCGGGGGTCATCATTTGTCAGAATTTCGGATGAATTACTTGCCCATCTCTGCCTTGAGCGCTGCAGTGAGCTGCGGAACGATCTTGTTCAGATCGCCCACCAGACCATAGTCTGCCACCTCGAAGATCGGAGCGTCCTCATCCTTGTTGATCGCAACAATCAGGTCAGCCTCCTCCATACCGGCTACGTGCTGGATAGCTCCTGAGATACCGATTGCGAAATAGATCTGCGGGCGAACCGTCTTTCCGGTCTGTCCCACCTGATAATCCTGAGGCAGCCAGCCGTTCTCAACGACTGCGCGGGAGCAGGAAACCATGCCGCCAAGCACGTCTGCGAGATCCTGAAGAATGGAGAAATTCTCCTTGCTGCCGACGCCGCGGCCACCGGATACCAGAATCTTGGCATCCATGATATTCTTCACATTGCCGACCGCCTTCACGATATTCATGATCTCCACATAGCGGTTGTTCTCCTCCAGAGCCGGGGCAAACTCGATCACCTCTGCCCTGCGGCCTGCCTCCTTCGGGAGCTTCTGCATCACACCCGGGCGGACGGTCGCCATCTGCGGCCGGTTGTCCGGACATGCGATGGTTGCGATGGTGTTGCCGCCGAAGGCCGGACGGGTCATGAGAAGCTGATTGTGCTTCTGCTCATCCTCCTTGCCCGGCGCAGCCTGCAGCGGGAAATCGCCGATTTCCAGCTTGGTGCAGTCCGCGGTCAGTCCGGTTGCCACACGGGCGGAAACGGTCGGCCCAAGGTCACGACCGATGGCGGTCGCGCCGACCAGCATGATCTCCGGCTTGTACTCGTTGATAACTGCGGAGAGCGCCTGTGCATAGGGCTCTGTGCGGTAGGTCTCAAGAACCGGGTTGTCAACGACAATCACCTTGTCCGCGCCATACTCGCCCAGCTCATCCGCCAGACCCTTTACATTGGACCCGAGCAGCACGGCAGTCACCTCAGTGCCCAGGTCAGCAGCCAATTCCTTTGCTTTTCCAATCAGCTCAAACGCGATTGAGCTGAGCTTGTTATCTACCTGCTGAGCGTAGATATATACGCCCTTAT
>CAZNQZ010000151.1:0-5468 GCA_964575245.1 uncultured Lachnobacterium sp.
GCCAGCATTTCCTCGCCAGTTCCTTCTGCTCCCCTTCCTCCAGGCTTTCCCATCCCATACGCGCGGCAATCCGCACGTACAGGAAGTACAGGTCTGCGCAGTGGCGGTAATTCTCCCCAGAATGGATTGCCGCAAGCCCCTGCTGCATCAAAAACGCCGCCGCGCTCCGCGGCGGCTGGCACACATATCTCGGAAATGACCGCCCCATCCATCTCGAGATCGGCATGGGCAAGGGCCGTTTCCTCATGGACATGGCAATGCTGTACCCGCAGATCAATTATATCGGCGTGGAGCGCTACACAAGCGTACTGCTGCGCGCCGTGCAGAAGATGGACGGGCTGCAGCTCCCCAACGTGCACTTCCTGTGCGAGGACGCCGCAAACCTTCCGGAAATCTTTTCAGAGGGAGAGGTGGAAAAAATTTACCTGAATTTTTCCGACCCCTGGCCCAAGGCGCGCCACAGTCATCGCCGTCTGACCTCCCGCGCGTTTTTAGACCGCTACAGCCGCTTTCTTACCGCAGACGGACAGCTGGAGTTCAAAACCGACAACCGGGAGCTCTTCGATTTCTCCCTGGAGGAAATCGAGCTCTCCGGCACATGGCGCACAGACGCCTTCACCCGCGACCTGCACCGCGATCCCGTGCTGGGCGAAGGGAACATCATGACCGAGTACGAGGAGAAATTTTCCGCTATGGGCCACCCCATCTGCAAGCTGACCGCCTCACAACGGATCACCGTGTCCGGTACACCGTAAGGCACAGCCGCATCTCCTCGTCGCTGACCTCCTCTCTGGAAAAGGCCACCTTCTTTACGACCTGCATGTAGCGCTTCCAGTCCTCCGGAGTAACCTTATGGTAAGTATCCGCGAGCTTTTTCTCGTACTCCGCATCCGTCATTCTGCCCCGCGAAAGGCCCTTAGGCAGATGGCGGTAAATGCGGCGGTTGATCCGGCGCACCGCCCGCCGATGCTGTTTTTTGCGGATCTCCCGCCCGAGCAGCGCGTGATAATGCCGCATCCCGAGGACAACACCCGCCCGGATCAGAAGGAGAAGCGCCAAAAGCGCGACTACCGCAACCGCAACCCGAAACGCAAGTTTCCCGAGACGGTCCGCTGCAGTGTCCGAAGGTGTCTGACCACCCGGCGCAAGGCCCTCCTGATCCGACGCAGCTCCCGGAGCCTGCTGCGTCTCTGTCGCAGCTGCCGGCTCCGTCTCTGACCCAATCCCGGCATCCTGACTCTCCGTCTCGCTGGAGCTTTTCTGGGAATTTTCCTCCTGCAGCCGCTCCTGATTCCCCTCGTCCGTGGGCAGTACCTCCTCGAGCGTCTCATATCCCGGCGTCATCTCCCAGGGAATCCACCCTACATTCTCCATATAGATCTCCACCCACGCATGGCCGTTGCGGTCGTACACCGGCGCGACAAACTCGCCGGTATCCGCATCCTCTTGGAACGCCTGCTGCTTTACAATATAGCCGGACGCATACCGCGCCGGCACACCCATCTCCTGCAAAATCAACGTTCCGGCGCTGGCAAAATGCATACAGTAGCCTCTGTGCCCGGTCTCAAGAAAATATTGCACCACATCGGCCCCCTCCGGAAGCTTATCCAGATACAGGTCATATACGGCGAGCTCTGCGAGTCTCCGGCGCACCGTATCCGCCAGCATCAGGCGGCGGGTATTCACCGGGTCCGAATAGGACGAAGCCCGCAGGGTGCCCTCCGAATGCTGGCTCCATGAGCCGAGGGGTCCATTCATGGTCAGGCGCGCCTGCTTCTCCGCCGCCGGAATCCCGCTTTCCTTCACATAATGCTCCGCCGCGTAAGCGCTATACCAGACGGCGGCATCCGCGCCATCCCCCGGATTACTCACAAAACTCCACGCGGTGCTCCCCGCAAATTCCAGGGCCTTCTGAGAGCGGCTCTTTCTCACCAGACCCTCGTCCACCACCCAAACGTCGTCTATGCCCGCCACGTTGGAAAAATAAGGCACCAGCGCGCAGTTCGTATTTGTCCGATAATCAATGTGGTAATGGGTGAGCCATTGCCCGTCAGGCCCGCTCTGCCTGCTGCTCTCATACGGCATCTGCCGAAGAAGCGCCCCCAGCCGGTCCCTGTCAATCCCGTCCTCCCGAGCGGCATTCCGGTACTCCCACGGGTTCTGCAGCCACGATCCGCCCTGATAGGTTCCGCTGTAAAAATCCGCGAGATACAGATTGGAGTCCGGCCTCACATCC
The DNA here is from genome assembly GCA_964575245.1 of uncultured Lachnobacterium sp. GTDB lineage: Bacteria > Bacillota > Clostridia > Lachnospirales > Lachnospiraceae > Roseburia. Next base: position 2,237 of record CAZNQZ010000151.1, read on the forward strand.
GCCGTAACCTCCAAAATCAGCTTGTCCCGATATCTCGGAGTAGAATTGTCCACACTCACCTTGTCGGTTGCGGTCAGACGGTTTCCAAGGCCCGCGATCCCGTCCTCCAAATCCTTCTGAAACGCCATTATTTCCGGCGCTTTCTCAGGAATCTGTGCCACGGTGTCCCCGAAGACCCAAGGTGTAACCCACAGAATTAAAAGCACAAGAAGTACATTGCGCGCCAGCGCACCAAGCCGCCACGCCGCCATACCCCGCGCGGAAATAACATGAAACCTTGCCGACTCCTGCGGACCGGCACAGATCACGGCAATTCCCATAAACAACCATGCCAGTCCATTCCACCCCGAAGGCACGTCCACCAAAAAACCGAGGGCCAGCGCGCTCAGGGGCATAAGCAGCAACGGCCAGCGTCTCCCGGACGCATAGCACAGCAGCAGCAAAAGCAGCAGGATGACAAGAACCGTAAAGCACAGAGCATGCGGCGCCAGCTCCCACTCTCCCCCATGTACCGAATAATTCGTCTGATAGTAAGCGTTCCACGCCTTCAGATAATCGGAATACACCGCAGTTAACCCGCCGCGCAGCTCTTCGGTATGCCGGTAGGCATACCAGCCCCCCAGCGCAAAATATCCCAGCTCCAACGCCACGCAGGCCACAGGCCGGAAACGCCCCGTAATGGGCACAAGCACACCGAACAACAGAATGGTAGCCACCAAAAACAACTGAACTCTGCGAACCCCGTCGGAATCCATGGCCCATGCGGGAAATGCGTCCTGAATCAGACGGAAAAAAGATATCAGCAGCAGCTCGGACACTGCCAGCATATGAAGCGCATCCGCCAAAAACACCGGAACGGCCGGCGCGAACGCCCGGCCTCCATATTCAGTTGTCGGAACAAACGATATCTCTCTCATAACATCTCACAAAACCAATTCCAGACTCCCGAGCGCATCCCGCCAATCCTTTCCGTCAAGCGACACCAGCCGTTCCCCGTTCTGCCACAGCGTCAGGTCCCCCCGCAGCACAAGCGTATAAAGCGGGCGGTCATAGCGGTATTTCTCCTGATAGCGCGCGAGCGGCTGCACCTGCTGCTGCACACCCCCGCTCCCCAGATACCCGCACACCGCAATATAGTAGCCCTCCTCGTCGTCAACACGCGCCCTCACCATATCCTGACGGCTGCCGCTGTACCACGACAGAAAATGCGGGCACGCCTGATCCATCAGAGAAAAGCTCAGCGTCGCCGCCACCGAGACAAACGCATCCGCATTCCGGCCCGAGAGTCCGCTGTCGTCCAAAATCAACACTACCGGACATGCACGGGGCTGGCTGTCCTCCCTCACAATCAGCTCCTCCGACTTCGCCGACAGCTTCCAGTGAATACTCTGTATCTTGTCTCCCGGGCGAAATTCCCGCACATCGAAAATCTCACTCGCGTCCTCCCCCGCGCGGAAATCGTCGTACACATCCGAATCACCGTAGAAATTCCGCAATCGCTCCGAGAGCCGCAGCCCCACCTGAGCCACCTCCGGCAGTACCTGAAACTCCGCGCTCCTTTTTGCGCGCAGCGTCCGGTGAAACAGTCCGGTCCAATCATAGATTCGGATTTTTTCCAGAGTCACCGTGTAGCTGCCCGCCGCCGATACTCGCAGCATCAACCGAAAAGACGCCCTCCCGCCCGCGACGGGATCTCCTCCGTACCACTGTCTGGCAGCAAGCTTTCCCCGACGGCTGCGGCAGGCGATGCGATAGCGAATTTTCATGCAGGGCATAAAGCTTTTGTTCTCCACATCAATGATAACCGCCGTATCCCTGCCCCTATCCGCCGTGGAAATCGGGATTCGCACCCGCCCGCCGATCCGTGCGCCCGTCCAGGCCAGCTCCAGAAACGCCAATACCAAAAGGACTGCCCCGGCACAGCCGAGCAGCCCAAGCGCAGTCTGCGCATAGATGAGCGCAAGATAAAATGTAGCAAACACCACCAAAATCCCGATTAAAAAGCTCGCCAAAATCTCCTCCGAAATTACCCTCTGTTCATGTAAGACGCAGGCTGGCGGACATTTCCCAGAATCTCCACCAACACCGCCTCCGCCGTCACATGCGTGACTCTCGCTTTCGTATTCAGAACGAGACGGTGCTTCGCGACGTCCGGAAAAATATCCGCGACATCCTCCGGGATCACATAACTCCGCCTGCGCAGAAAGGCCCAGGCCTTAGCCATCCGCACGCAGGCGATTGTTCCGCGCGGGCTTACGCCCAGTTCGATTAAGGCGTTTTCCCGCGTCGCATTCACTAGCTTTGTCACATAGGCATAAATATTATCATGCACATAGACCTGCGCAATATACTCCCGCAGCTCCATGAGAGACTCCCCGCTCATAATCGGCTGCAGCTCCTTCCCGCCGGGTCTGCTCCTGCCCTTCGCGATCTCGATCTCGCTCTCCGCATCCGGATAGCCCATACTCATACAGATCATAAACCGGTCCAGCTGGGACTCCGGCAAAAGCTGAGTTCCCGCACTCCCCTTCGGATTCTGCGTCGCCATCACGATAAACGGCTGCGGAACCGGATGGCTGACACCGTCCACCGTGACGCTACCCTCCTCCATCACCTCAAGCAGCGCCGACTGCGTCTTGGGCGAGGTCCGATTGATCTCGTCCGCCAAAAACAGGTTGCACATGATCGTGCCCGGATGGTATACAAACCTCCCGGTCTCCTTCTGGTACATGGAAAAGCCCAGAATATCCGCCGGCATGACGTCCGGCGTGAACTGTACTCTGTGGTTCAACAGCCCCATTACCTGAGAAAAGGCAAGCGCCAGCGTCGTCTTCCCCACGCCCGGCACATCCTCTATCAGGATATGCCCTCCCGCGAGAATCGCCGCAAATGCCTTGCAAATGCACTCGTCCTTGCCCGTGACCGACCTGTTTACTTCCTGCATGACAGCGGCTGCCCGCTGATATAACTGCTCGTCTATCATCATCGCTCCCATCCTTCAGCGCTCTCGATCCCAGCGCTCATTGACACTGCGCAAAGGCAATGCACTTTTTTTATTGTATAATGTTTTTTGCAGGCAGTCAATGCATAGGGCTCAATTTATAGTGTCAGCGAAAGGCAGTTCTTATCGAGGGGCCGAAGCGGTGCGGACCTTCAAGTATGCTTTTTTGACAGTTCCTTATTTTGAGGCAAGCGAAAACCGGCCCACAAGTTCCTTCATACAGGCTGCTTC
>CAZNQZ010000152.1:0-5436 GCA_964575245.1 uncultured Lachnobacterium sp.
CTAACAATAGCACAAACGCAACCAATGCGACAAACGCATCGAACCAGAGCAGCAACAAGACAAGCAACGCGACGAACGCAAGCAACGCGACGAACGCAAAGAACGCAAAGAATGCATCCAACGCGAGCAACGCAAAGAATGCAACCAATGCGTCCAATGCATCTGACGCGACCGATGCGTCTGACTGCCGTTAGTACGTTTTCGCAAAAGGCTGCATAAAATAAAGAGAGCAGATTACAGAGAGCATTCTGTAATCTGCTTTCTTTTGTTGGAAGGGGGGAACGGGCATGGATTTTCAACTGATTTATGCCGCTGAGCTGGAGCGGGAGCTTAAAAGGGTGCGCAGCGTGCTGATTGATATCCGGGATCGCGAGGACTATCAAAAGGACCACTGGCCTGGCGCAGTGAATTACAGCTATGAGGAGATTGAGAAGGGCCGCGTGAGGCTGCCTGGGAATCGGAGGCTGGTTCTGTACTGCGAGCATGGCGGGGGGAGTATGCAGCTTGCGCATCTGCTTGGGCAGCAGGGCTATCAGGCGGCAACAGTCGTGGGCGGTTATGAGACGATGAAAAAAGTTAAAAAATAACTCTTCCAAAAACGGCCGGAATGTGTAACAATAAAAGGGACTGACGGGATATCTCAAACGGAAAAGGATGGGTTATGCATACATTTGAATTGGTGGTGCCCTGCCATTTTGGCTTGGAAGCGGTGACAAAGCGGGAAATCTATAATCTGGGTTATGATATTACCCATGTGGAAGACGGGCGCGTGGCATTTTCCGGCGATGCGGAGGCTATCTGCCGTGCCAATATTTTTCTGCGCAGTGCGGAGCGTGTGCTGCTGCAGGTGGGCAGATTTCCCGCGACGACCTTCGATGAGCTGTTTGAAGGTATAAGGGCCCTGCCGTGGGAGGAGTATATTCCGAGGGACGGGAAATTCTGGGTGACGAAGGCATCCTCGATCAAGAGCAGGCTTTTCAGCCCCTCGGATATTCAATCCATTGCGAAAAAGGCGATGGTGGAGCGCATGAAGCAGTCATACCATCTGGACTGGTTTCCGGAGGACGGAGCGGCTTATCCGGTGCGTATTTTTCTTTTAAAGGACGAAGTGACGGTAACGATCGACACTTCAGGAGAGTCTCTGCACAGGCGGGGATATCGCCTGCTGTCGAGCCGCGCGCCGCTGACGGAGACGCTGGCGGCGGCGTTGATCCTGCTTACGCCATGGAAACAGGACAGAATTCTGGTTGATCCGTTTTGCGGCAGCGGGACCTTCCCGATTGAGGCGGCAATGCTTGCAGCCAACATCGCTCCCGGCATGAATCGTGAATTTGCGGCGGAAAAGTGGACAAACCTCGTGACCAGAAAGCTATGGTATGAGGCTGTTGAGGAGGCGCGGGAGCTGGTCAGTGCGGATGTCAGGGTTGATATCCAGGGCTATGATATTGACGCGGAGGTGCTGAAAGCTGCCAGGGCAAACGCGAAACGCGCCGGGGTGGACGGAATGATCCATTTTCAGCAGAGGGCAGTGGAGGACCTGCACCATCCGAAGAAGTATGGATTTCTCATTACTAACCCGCCTTATGGGGAGCGTCTGGAGGACAGAAAGCAGCTGCCCCGGCTTTACCGGCAGATTGGGGAGGCGTTTGCGGGTCTGGAGGACTGGTCCCTTTACATGATCACGAGTTATGAAGATGCGGAGCGCTATATTGGCCGGAAGGCAGACAGGAACCGAAAAATTTACAATGGCATGATCAAGACATATTTTTATCAGTTTATGGGGAAAAAACCTCCTAAGCGTGACAGTGTTTTACAGACGGGAGAACGGCAGCAGTGAAATATTCCAAGAGATTTGTTTTGTTTGCCCTCATTTTGGCGGGCATCTTCCTTTTCAAATTTCAGATATTGAGGCTGGATGCCTCTGAGATCGGGGAGTTTCGGGGCGCCTGGCTGGACCGGGATGTATGGAATCCCATCGTGGCGAATGATGTAAATTCCGGGACAATTACGGTGTTTATCGACAATCGGCGGTATAGCAGTGACAGCTTGAATTTTTACATGAATGATGACCGGGGGATTATGATACCGGTCTCCATATTAAGAGATGCGTTGGACTGCAGCGTACATGTGTATGAGGGTGACATGCTTTTGGTAGAAAAGCACAATCAGTCAGCGGCGCTTACGCTGGGGGAGCATGTGGCCAGGGTGAACGGAGAGACGAGAACCGTAGTGTCCGGGCTGGCACGGCGGGACGGGCAGCTCTATGTGAGCCTGAGCGATCTGGCGTCGCTCCTCAATTACAGCTACAGCTTCAACATTGCGGAGAACACGACGACGGCAGCCGATCTGGACGTCAGCCCGCTGATTCCCTCGCGGTATGACCTGAGGGAGAAGGGAAGGGTTTCCGCGATCCGCAATCAGGGAACTTACGGGACATGCTGGGCGTTCGCGGCGACCAGTGCGCTGGAATCCTCGCTCTGTCCGGAGCAGAGAAAGCTCTTTTCCGTGGATCATATGAGCATGAGCAATTCCTTCAATGTCAATCAGTATGACGGCGGCGAGTATACGATGGGAATGGCGTACCTGGCGGCGTGGCAGGGGCCTGTATATGAAAAGGATGACCCTTACGGGGACGGCGAGACGGACGGAACCCTTGCCCCGGTCTGTCATGTGCAGGAGATGAAGATTATCGACGGTAAAAATTACGAAGGAATCAAGGAGGCGGTTTTTAAGTACGGTGGTGTGCAGTCCTCGCTTTACAGTACCATCCGAAGCTCTGAGGGCAGTTCTGAGTTTTATAATCAGGACACGGGCGCGTACTGTTATATCGGAACGGAGAAGCCGAATCATGATGTTGTGATTATCGGCTGGGACGACACTTATCCCAGTTCAAACTTCAATACGCCGCTGGAGGGGGATGGGGCGTTTATCTGCCAGAACAGCTGGGGCGATGGCTTTGGCGAGGACGGTTTTTTTTACGTGTCCTACTATGACACGAACATCGGCACGCACAACGTGGTCTACACCCGGGTCGAGCCGACGGACAATTATGACCATATCTATCAGAGCGATCTCTGCGGATGGGTGGGCAAGATGGGCTACGACAGCGAAGAAATGTACGGGGCCAACATATATACCGCCCAAAATAACGAGAAGCTCTGTGCGGCTGCCTTTTATGCTACCGGCGCAGCCACGGAGTATGAGCTGTATCTGGTTCATGATTTTGCGGATGATGAGTCCTTTGGCAACCGCGTCAGGCTGGCGTCCGGCACGCTGGAATATGCGGGCTACTACACAATCGATTTTGAATCGCCGGAGTCTCTGCGCGCGGGAGAGCGCTATGCCGTGCTTCTCCACATCCGGACTCCGGGAGCGTCATACCCTATGGCGATCGAGTATGATTCGGGCGATGCCTCGGTGGCAAATGTGGATCTGGAGGACGGGGAGAGCTATATCAGCTACAGCGGAACTAAATTTGTGAACGTCAGGGAAAAAAAGGAGTGCAACCTGTGTATAAAGGCATTTACGAGGAACCAATAGAAAAACCGATGGATATCCGCGTGCTGCAGTTGTCCGCCGCAGTGCTGGGGCTGCTCACGGTGCTTGCTTATGCTCTGCTGTTTATCGCACAGGGACTGCAGGCAAGGGCGGCGCTTGCGTCTGAGCCGCCGGTTGTGGAGACGCCGTCGGCCATTGACCCGGTCAGGATTTTTGTGCATGACAATACGGAGCCGTTGGGCAATGCGGGGGATCTGGGCGGAAAAATCTGCATGGAGCTCCCGGAGGGGGTGGCGGAGGAGCAGATCGCCATCGAAAACGATTATCTGAACCAGACGCTGCGCGTGCGTTTTGCGTGCAGCGAGGAGGACTATTTCTCAAGATACCGGATTCGGGGCAGCAGTGACAAAATTGTCTCGCTCTCCTATTATCCGGAGGGCTCTGAGGGAGTGGTCGAGTTTGGGCTGGATGCGGTTTACGAGCTCGAGAAATACTGTGAGGACGGCAGTCTCTACCTGCAGTTTCTCTCCCCCCGGGAGGTTTACGACAAGGTTGTGGTCGTGGATGCAGGTCACGGGGGAAAGGACCCGGGAGCTGTGGTGGATACCTCCTACGAAAAAGACATTGATCTGGCGATTCTGCTGGAGCTCAAGGAACTGTTCGACGGGGACGATGGGAATATCGGCGTGTATTACACCCGGACTGAGGACAGAAATCCGACGCTGAATCAGCGCGTGCAGCTCGCGAACAAAGCGGACGCCAATCTGTTTGTCAGCATACATAGCAATTCGACTCCCAGCGGAAGGTTTAACGGGACACACGGGACGGCGGTCATGTACAGCGAGTCGGGTGATGAGGATACATCCGGGCATAACAGCAGGCGTTTCGGACAAATCTGTCTGGACCGCGTGGTGGAGGCGCTGGGAAGCCGGAGACGCGGACTGAACAAGGGGAACACTGTTTATATCATCCGGACAAGCAATGTGCCGGTCGCTCTGGTTGAGGTGGGATTTATGACCAACCGCGAGGAGCTGGACAATCTGCAGAGTCCGGACTATCAGCACAGGGCCGCGGAGGGCATTTATGCCGCGGTAAAACAGGCATTTGAGGAGGGATTTTGATGAGACGTATTATTTTTGCCACGGGAAACAGAGATAAGATGAGAGAGATCCGCGAGATTCTGGCGGCGGAGGATCTGGAAATCCTCTCGATGAAGGAGGCTGGAATCTCCGTGGATATCGAGGAGAACGGAGCAACCTTTGAGGAGAATGCGCAGATTAAGGCGCGCGCGATCGCCGCGCTTACCGACGCGATTGTCATGGCGGATGATTCCGGCCTTGAGATTGATGCACTGGGCGGAGAGCCGGGCGTATTTTCCGCCCGCTATATGGGCGAGGATACCTCCTACCGCGTCAAAAACCAGAATCTCATTGAGCGGCTGGGGGATCTGCAGGAGGAAGAGCGCACGGCGCGCTTTGTCTGTGCAATCGCGGTCTGCAATGTCCCGGGAAGGGGCGAAAGCGACGGCGAGTTTGTTGTCCGGGAAACCATGGAGGGGCGTATCGGCCGGGAGGCGCAGGGGGAGAATGGCTTTGGCTATGACCCGATCTTTTATCCGCTGGGATATGCCTGTTCCTCCGCATCGCTGTCCCCTGAGGAGAAGAATGCCATCAGTCATAGGGGAAAGGCCCTGCGCGCGGTGAAGGATCTTTTGAGAAATTATTTAAAAAACAGTTGACAAGCTGTGCTGGCTATAATATAATCATACATGCGTCACGAACAGAAAGCGTAACTTCATAGCCTCGGGGTGTGGCTCAGTTTGGCTAGAGTACCTGGTTTGGGACCAGGGGGTCGCAGGTTCGAATCCTGTCACCCCGATCAGATTTGCGGGTGTAGTTCAATGGTAGAACACCAGCCTTCCAAGCTGGATACGTGGGT
>CAZNQZ010000153.1:0-5436 GCA_964575245.1 uncultured Lachnobacterium sp.
TGCGATCGCGTTATTGAAGCGGCTGCTAACGCTGGAGTGCATCGCGGAGCAGTGGCACCCAAAGGACTCCTTTGCGGGCTGCTGCTATGACCTGCGCGTTATAGTGCAGAACAGCCGCGTGGATTATATTCTGGCCAGACTCTCCAGGGGGCCGATCACCAACCTTCATTTAAACAATCACTCTGTGGATTTTGAAAGACTGCAGCTGGACAGGGCCACCAAAGAACGCATTTCCGAAGTATGTGTCCGGGCGGCCCAGTGCTATCCGCGCTTAAAAAGCATCGGCATGGATGTACTGTTGGAAAAGGGCAGCCGCAATCCCTATATCATAGAAATGAACGCGCAGGGGGATTTACTCCACTCGGATGTGACAAACGAAAACCGGATTTATAAACGGCAGATTGAAATCATGCGTGCGGCTATGGATGCCAGGAGACGGAAAGGATAAACGAGCAATGACCGAGGAAATACCTTTTTTTGCATATCGCTCCGGCATGGGCAACGCGGAGTGCCCCGTTGACATGACTCAGGTGGTAGGAAAATGCGACATCATGTTTGTTTGCCTTGACACGCTGCGCTACGACGCTGCCATCGAGGAGGAAGCAAGCGGAGGGACTCCTGTTTTAAACCGATACGGCGTCTGGGAGAAACGGCAGGCGCCCGCGAACTTTACCTACCCCTCCCACCACGCTATTTTTTCGGGCTTTCTCCCCGTCAAAGAGGAGACCAAAAACCTCGCGGAACGGGAAAAGCTCTTCTTTCCCAAAAACGCCGGGGCCGGGAAGAAAATCCCTAAGGGCACCTATGCCTTTGAGACGAGCAATCTTGTACAGGGGCTTCATAAAGACGGCTATGATACCTGGTGTGTGGGCGGCGTCTCCTTTTTTGACAAGCGAACCGATATGGGGAAGGTCTTTCCCTCGTTCTTTGAAAAAAGCTACTGGAACCCTTCGTTTTCATGCCCGGTAAAAGAAAGCACTGCCAATCAGGTTGACTTTATTATCAATAAACTGGAGAACTGCACGGATACCAGAAAAATCTTTCTCTATCTGAATGTCTCCTCCATTCATTACCCCAACTATTTTTATCAGGAGGGTGCCAAAAAGGACAGTCTGGAAACGCACCGGGCGGCTCTGCGGTACACAGACGCCCAGCTGGGACGGCTCTTTGACGCCTGGAGGGACAGGCGCGGAGAAACCTTTGTCATCTGCTTTTCCGATCACGGCACCTGTTACGGGGAGGACGGGTTTATGTTCCACGGCGTCAATCATCCCGCGGTAACCACCGTGCCCTACAAGCATTTTTTCCTTTAAATGGAGACAGCAAAACAATGGACAGATACCTTCAATATATGTACAGCTATCCGCACAAGACTGCCTACCGGCCACTGCAGAATGTATCCTTTCGGGATTATTTTTTTAATCTGGAGGGAGAAGGGCACAGCCTGTACCTTCATCTTCCCTTTTGTGAGAGCAAATGCGGCTACTGCAATCTGTTTTCCGTCACGGGATGCACGGAGCGCCATATCGGGGAATATCTGGACGCATGCGCGCGTCAAATCGGACAGTACCGGGAAATTATGCCAGAGAGCACAAGGTTTGGAGATTTTACCATAGGCGGGGGAACTCCGCTGCTGTTGGACTGCGCGCAGATTGCCAGGATTTTTGAGACAGTCCGGCGGTCCATGCCATTGAGCGGCGGCGTCCAGATGATCATCGAGACAGCGCCAAACCAGACCTGCCGGGAAAAAATGGAATTGCTGAAAGCACTTGGAATTACAAGGGTCAGCATGGGCATCCAGAGCTTCAACGACGCGGAACTGCGGTGGATGGGGAGGCGGCATGACAGCGGGAGCGCCAAAGGCGCGGCGGCACTTCTGGCGGACATGAGATTTGACTGCATCAATTTCGATTTTATCTACGGCATTCCGGGACAGACAGGGAAAAGTCTCCTGCTCTCCCTGAAAACTGCCCTGACCTACGCTCCGGATGAAATTTTTCTGTATCCGCTGTATATCAAGCACGGCGTGAAGCTGGAAAGAGAAAACAGACAGCATGATTTAAATCCTGACGCGATGTTTGCTCTATATCAGTGCGGCTCCGCCTTTCTGAGGGAAAACGGCTACGAGCAGTTGTCCATGCGTCGCTTTGTGAAAAAAGGGACAGGCACAGCCCCTGTCAGTTTCTGCGAGTGCGGGCTGAAGAGCGCCCTGTCCATAGGCTGCGGGGGGAGGAGCTATCTGGGACGCCTCCACGCCTGCACGCCCTATAAGACCACCAGAGCTGCGGCGATGGAGGAAATCCGGGCCTATCAGGAGACAGAGGATTTTCTCCCCGTCAAAAACGGAATCCTGCTCTCGGAGGATGAAATGAAGCGAAGGTATGTCATCAAACATTTACTGATGCTCCCCGGAATATCCAGACAGGCTTACCGCAGGGCTTACCACAGTGAGCTGTCAGAGGATTTTCCCCTGATTTCCCGATGGCTTACCCGGGGATGGCTCAGGGAGGATGACGACCTGATCGGGCTTACCGAGGAGGGCCTGGGGCTTTCGGATTCTATCGGGCCGCAGCTGATTTCAGAGGCGGTCATGGAAAAAATGCAGGAATGGGAGAGGGACAATGCGCAAGAGAACCATTATCTACCGGGGGTATCTGAAAAGCTGTAATTACCGCTGCTCCTACTGCCCTTTTTCAAAGCATATGTCATCTCCTGCAACGCTGGAAAAGGACAGGCTTTGCTTCGTGCGGTTTTGCGACAGTATCGAGAAGCGGGCACAGGCCTTTTCCATCGGGGCTGTCTTTCTCACGCCCTACGGGGAGGCATCCCTGCACAGCTGGTACTGGGAGGGGCTTGCGCGACTTTCCGGGATTGCCGGAATTGACCGGGTGGGCCTGCAGACCAACCTGAGCTTTCCCATAGCCAAAAGCCTGAAACAATTTGATGCCTCACAGCGGGAAAAGCTTTGTATCTGGGCTACCTTTCACCCGGAAATGACAAGTGTCCGGCAATTCGTCTCCCAATGCCGCGAGGTAAGGGCCCATGGCGTCCGAATCTGTGCGGGGGCAGTCGGAGTTCCCCAAAACCTGCCGATTATCCGCAAGCTGCGGGAGCGGTTATCTCCCGATATTTATCTGTGGATCAACAAAATGGGCGGCCTGGGGAGAAATTACACAGAGGATGAAATAGGGGCCTTTTCGGAAATCGACCCCTTCTTTGGACACGGCCTAAAAACCCCCGCCGCAGACGGACGGATGTGCCGGGATCGCTGCTTTGTGGAGGCAGACGGGAAAATCCGCACCTGCAATATCAGCCGGGTCAAAAGGGTCAACTGGTACGACGGCACGGAGGAAGAGATATTTGAACCACTGTGCGGTGTAAAACGATGCAGCTGTTATCTCGCCTACGGCGGAAGGGCTGATTTTGCGCTGAGGGACGTCTTCGGAGATTATCCCCTGTTCCGCATTCCTGATCTATAAATAAATCCTGACTTAATTTTCACCGCAAACCACCCTGTTCTTGCCGTTTCTCTTGCCGTAATACAGATTATTGTCCGCGCGCGTGATGGTCTGATCTATCGTTCTGCCCTTCTGATGCAGCGCGACGCCGATGGTGATGGTACAATGGATGCTCCGCCCGTTTGAACAGAATTCAAATTCCTCTACCCTGCGGCGAATATTTTCCGCCGTCCGACATGCCAGCTCCTGATCCCCATAGACAATCAGGAGCAGCTCCTCGCCTCCCCAACGGCACGCGCAGCCGATGGAGTCAACCTCATCCTTTACTGTACGGGCAATCCCTTTCAAAACCTCATCCCCCATGTCGTGGCCATAGGTATCATTAATCCCTTTAAAATTGTCCACATCGCACATAATCAGACAGAACGGTTTTTGATCCTCCTCCTCCATGGCGGCGGTTAAGGTCTCATGCATACTACGCCGGTTATACAGATCCGTCAGCGGGTCCGTACTGGCCATTTTATCCAGTATGGCATTCTGCCTCTTCAGCTGATTCGCGGCAGTCTGCATCTCCTCGAGAAAAATCACGGTGACCAGAAACAGAAAGCCAAAATTACAGAAGGTGTTAAAGATATATATGCCAAACACTTCCCACTCCGACACATCAACCTGATAAACGGAGCCCACAGACACAGACAGCAGCCTGCAGCAGATAAAGGAGGCAAACGCGATCAGGCCCAGCACCGTAGCGATCACATACCTGCGCCTACTGCTCAGCAGGGCATAACACATATAGTACCCAAAGGGGACCAGCGCTATGACATACTGCGGAAATCCAAAGCGCCAGCCAATACAGATCGTAGCCGCAAACGACTGTATGATGATTTCCAGGTAGGTGGCATAAAAGGCCACGCGCAGATCCCTGTCGTGCCTGATTGCCAGCAGGCAGCCCGCATACAACAGGACACTCCCAACGTTCAACAGGACGAGCGGCAACACCTGAAGAGCACAGAACAGGGCGACCAGAACAATGTGTACTGTCCCGATGGTGCTGACAATCATGCTGTATTTGAATTTGGCCGACGATGCGCCGCATTTCAATATTTTTTTCAACAGATCAATGATGTTCATACAGATACACTTTCTATTGTCTTCGTCGAATACGAATAAATTATACCGCTCATTAGCATTTTGTCAACCAAAAGCTTTCGACCTGAATATAGGAGACCGAAAATCCAGCGCGCAAATGGAAAGCATGCTTGACATGAAGCAAAGAATGTGCTACAATCCAAACATGGAAAGTAAACTTTCCATCCAGAGGAGACTGCTATGAAAAACCGGTTAGAAGAACTGCGCAGAGCGCGAGGGATAAAGCAGGAGGATTTGGCTGCGGCACTGGAGGTATCCCGGCAGACCATTGGATCGCTGGAAAACGGACGCTACAATCCCTCCATCCTGCTGGCGTTCAAGATCGCGCACTATTTTGATATGCGCATCGAAGATATTTTTATCTATGAGGAGGCTTAATTTATGAATAAGAAATCGCTGTTTTATTTGATTCTGGGTATCTGCGGCATTGCGCTCATTGTGTCAGCCATTGTTCTGGACGGCAGGGTGTCCGATACCGTGAGCGGAGCGCTGATGGGAGTCGGAGCGGCACTTATCGGCCTGGGATTTTCCATGTGGCAGTTGGCCCGCTGGGAGAAAAAGAACCCTGCCGAACAGCGGCTGTATGAGATCGAGACGGGTGATGAGCGGAATGTCGCGATACGCTTAAGAGCGAAGGCGGCGGTCGGGGATGCCCTGCAGTGGACCGTAATGGCGGCGGCGTGGATCGCCATATTCTTTAGCGCGCCGCTGTGGGTGATTCTCACATTCGTCGGAATCTTTCTGTTCAAGACAATCCTGGAAATGTGCCTTATGGCCAAATATCAGAAAGAAATGTAACTGCCGACGGGTTGCAGGCAGTCTCCCTCTA
>CAZNQZ010000154.1:0-5382 GCA_964575245.1 uncultured Lachnobacterium sp.
TCGGTATCAGGATATGACGAGGATATTACCTTTTAACTCCTAAGCGTTCATAGTTGACCGTGATTTGGCATATGATGATTTATATCTGATATGGAGAATATGAATCATGAAAAGTAAGTCAAATCTGGTTATCGCTATTTTGATCCCATTGGCAGTAGGTGCGTTGTCCTCGTTTTTTAGCGGGAACATGGCATATTCCGCTATCAATAAACCATCCTTCAGCCCGCCTGCCTGTCTGTTTCCGATTGTCTGGACAATTCTGTATGTTTTAATGGGGATATCCTCCTACATAATCTATATTTCCCATGCTCCGGGGAGAAAAGCAGCCCTTACAACTTATGCGCTTCAGCTGGTGTTTAATTTCTTCTGGAGTATCCTCTTTTTTGGCTTTTCCCAGTATTTATTTGCATTTGTATGGCTGATTGCGCTGATCGTCCTTATCCTGATCATGATATACCAATTCTACAGGATCAGTCCGCTTGCCGCATATTTGCAGATCCCCTATTTATTGTGGTGCCTGTTTGCCGCATATCTGAATTATACCATCTATACGCTGAATTAATGCTATGCGGCCCTCAGGCCGAGGATAGCAAAAAAGAGACCGCGGCCTTTGCCGTGGGCCTTTTTGAGTGGCATATTGTAATTTTTTTTGCTATAATCAGAGCTGTCGGGAAATCGATTCTTGAAAGGAACAGCCTATGCATGATATTAAAATCCAAACGGAACGTCTCCTATTGCGTCCGCTCTCAGTTGCTGACGCGGAGGAGGTGTTTGAATGGGTGAGTGATGAGAGGGTTTCGCAGTACATGGTTTACACTACCTATACCGACGTGGAGCAGGTAAGAAGATGGCTGGCTTCTGTCGAGGAGGAGGCAGCCAACTACTATTTTGGTTTTGAACGTCTTTCAGACGGCAAGCTGATCGGCAGCGGGGATATCGGATATCGGAAGGACAGGGATTGCTGGGGCTTCGGCTATAATTTCCGGTATGACTGCTGGGGCCTGGGTTATGCCACAGAGGCCGTAAAAGCTATGATGAGCTATGCCTACAGCCATTTTGGCGCGCGAAGGTTTGCTTCTTCTCATTGCGAGCCGAACCTTGCCTCGGGAAATGTCATGAAAAAATGCGGTCTGCACTTTGTGGGATATGGGCGGTTTGAAAAGCTGGACGGGAGCTCTCCGATGCGCTCGATGGAATACGAGGGGGTGATACCGTGAATACGGTCTGGTCTCAGTATGTGCAGGGGATAAATACGCTGTATTATACGCGGAAATTGCGTTTTGACGATGTGTTTTCTGATCAGTACAGGCGCCTGTTTGCTCTGGATGAAAAACAGGCGCAGAAGATACTTGAGATCGGCTGCGGCCCCGGAGCGCTGGCGGGAGCGCTGCACCGCTGGTATCCCAAGGCGGAAATAACAGCTATTGATCGGGACAGTGAGTTTGTCCGGTTTGGATCAGAACAGGAACCTGGTGTGGCCTTCATGGAGGGGGACGCGACGGATCTTCCGTTTGCAGATAACACCTTCGATGTCACCATATCCAACACGGTTGCAGAGCATATTGAGCCGTCGAAGTTTTACGGAGAACAGTTGAGAGTATTAAGGCCGGGCGGAGTCTGCCTTGTTCTTTCCGCGCGCAGGGGAATCAACGTTTCTCCGGATTGCCTTTTGCCCAATGACAAGGAGCGGCAGTTCTGGGAAAAAGCGGGAAAGTATGATGATTCGATGGAGAGATTTGCGGTGTGCAGATATCCGATGAACGAGGCTCAGATGCCTGCCTTTATGGCGGAGCATGGATTTTCCAATATAAGCACAGGCTATGCCGTGATTGATTTAACGCCGGATAACCCGAAATATTCAACCGGGCTGGCGTTGGATATGATAGGCGCCAACAGACTGTCGGCGCTTGACGCAATAGATTCAGTATTGCATACGATGCCGGAGCATGTTACGGCTGAGGAGATCGGGGAGATGAAACGCCTGACGGATGCGAAATATGATGTGAGAATCGGGCAGTATCATCGCGGTGAGAAGCAGTGGGATACCAATGTCTCGATTACGATGGTGATTAGGGGCGAGAAACCTTGAAAAGCTATCGGGCAGTGTAAAAAGGGGCCGCCGCACGGAATTATTCGTGCGGCAGCCTCTTTTTCTTATTTCTCCTGATTGTTTTTGAGTATCATCCTCCTGTGCTTGGACGAGTAAGTCCAGTATTTTGAGGAGAGCTTCGGACAATTTCCGGAGGTGATGGAGGAAACCTTTTTCGCGGTGGGCTGGAACGGTCCCCAGGACGTATCACCATGTCCGTACGCCGGGCCGGATGCATTGGCGTAATAATTGTCATAATACATGCTCCTGCCCGCCATAAATGGTCCCTGCCAGCAGCCGATCAGCACACCGTGGTCTGATCCTGATGGATAAGCGACCTCTCCGGTGCTGTAGTTGCAGACTCCGTGGTTTTCATCCCTCTTGCCGGTCAGCACGTCCGCACGTCCGGCAAGACCGCCGACCATAAAGGTAGAGCTGCCGAGTGTGGTCGAAAACTCTGCTTTTTTCCCCTTGTTGGAAACCTTCACATTACCTGTGTTGTAGCAGTTGTTGAGAGCGCCAGCATTATCTCCGCTCAGACCGCCGGTATAAAGGACTCCGCCAAAATGCCAGGATTGAAGCGACACGGTTACATTGCCCGTGTTGTAACACTCCCTGACGCCTCCGGCGTATCCGAACAGGCCGCCGACAAAGCAGCATCCGCCTTCCCCCTCCTTGTCGCCGGAGAAGCCGCCGGAGACGGTCACATCCCCCGTGTTATAGCATTTGGATGCTGCAACATTATAGGCATTCTGTCCCACCAGGCCGCCCACATGGCACCCGTTTGTGATCAGCGCTGACTTGCCGGAGGTCACATTGATTTTTCCGGTATTGCCGGAGGATGAGACTTCACGTGCATACCGGCAGAGACCGCTCGCCTCCGCGGAAATCCCACAGCCCCAGTCAGAAAAGTCGGATTTTTTAACGTCCACCTTGTAGTTCAGCTTCAGCGTGATATCGCCGGAGTTACTGCAGCCTGTCACGATATCCGACTCGCCGGTCGTCAGCCCGGATACCGAGAGGGACATCCGCCCCGAATTAAAATCTACAACAAGGGTATTCTTGCCTGTGGACAGCGTGATATCGCCGGAATTGGAACAGTTCTCCAGACTCGTCGCATCAAAGTCTCCGGCCAGACCTCCGACCGACTTATCCGTCACCTTCGTCTTTGCAGTAATCGCTGCACTGTTTTTGCACTTCTCCATGCTCCCGTTTCCTCTTGCCGCAATTGCGCCCACATCGCCGCCGTTGCCGGAGGAGACGATGGTTCCGGACACCGATATATTCTTGAAAAGGCAGCTGTCGGACTCGAGCACAAGGGCCGCCGCAGAGCCCTTTACTTTTATGTCCACATTTGGCATCGTAAGGTTTTTAAATTCCGCAAACTTCGCTTTCTCAAACAGGGCGGGAGCCTCTGTGCTCCGGTAGCCCTTCAGCGCATGCCCTTTGCCGTCCAGCGTGCCCGAGAACGCCCGGCCTGAAGAAAACAGGCAGGTGTCCTTTGGAACGGTGATGTCATTGGCCAGATAATAGCTGCCCATTGGATTCTCCTCCATCGCCAGCAGATCTTCGACCGAAGAGATTTTGATGGAGGCCGCGTATACCGGCTCCGTCTCCGGGATACAAAGCCCAGCGATGACGAGTGCGAAGGCCATCGCATAGGAAAGCAGTTTTTTCTTCATGTTATTCCCTCCTGATTCTTACTGTCATTTCTTAATTTTCACAAATTTAATCTGATTCTCCTCTGCGTATTTCTGTGCCGCCGAGTCCTTATAGCCTTTGATCTTAAAGCCTTCAACTGGATTGTCAATGTCATAGCCGAGCGCATGCCGGCCGATAACTGTCACGGACTTCGGGACGGTTATCTTGTCGATAGAGGTTCTCGCAAAGGCCTCTTCCCCGATTCCCCGGAGCCCGTTTTTGAGCGTCACCTTCTTCAGGGAGCCGCACCCATAGAACGCCTGATTGCCGATCATCTTCACGGTCTTTGGCAGGGTGATGCTCTTTAGCGCAGTCCTCTCAAATGCCTGGTCTCCAATGGATGCCACCCCTTTTGGAATGGTAATGCTCTCAAGCGCCCTGCAGCCCAAAAATGCCTGGTCCCCGATTTCCATAACACTCCTGGGGATCGTTACCGCCTTCAGCTTGGTGCAGTAGTAAAAGGCCTGGCTGTCAATCGCCCGGACACTCTCCGGAATGACAATACTCTCAAGACCTGACGAGGCAAATGTCTTGTGACTGATTTCGGTTATGGTCTCCGGAATGGTCACGCTTCTTAGCGCGCTGCCCATGAATGCTCCAACCGCAAGGAATGTTGTCCCCTCCCGGATGGTATAGTCCCCGGATGCCAGTCTCTGCGCCTTCGTGATGCTCG
Organism: uncultured Lachnobacterium sp.; assembly: GCA_964575245.1. GTDB lineage: Bacteria > Bacillota > Clostridia > Lachnospirales > Lachnospiraceae > Roseburia. The sequence continues at coordinate 4,464 of CAZNQZ010000154.1, forward strand.
CTCCGCCGCTGCCTCCGCCGTAAGGCTTTGTTGTACTCTGGTGCCTTGCGTCTGTGTAGACATAATTATATGTGCCGGAATACAGGCAGTTTCCGATATAGAGCACATTGGCCTTCCAGTTGCTCTCGGTCTGATAATAGCCGGTGTCGTCAAAGGACTGATAACCGATATAGGCAAGGCTGTCCGGAACCTCGATCTGCTTCATTGCCTTGCAGTGCATAAACGCGCCGTCCCCGATTTTGGTTACGCTGTCCGGCTGCATCGTAAGATCCGCCAGCCCGACACAGCCGTAAAACGCCCAATTGGAAACGGTCTTCACGTCCTTTCCAAGCTCCGCCGACTGCAGACCGAAGCAGTCATAAAACGCCCACTGCCCGACTGACGTCACGCCGTCCTCAATCTTGACAGAGCGGATCTCCTCATGCCCGGAAAACGGAGATTTCCCGTCGTTCGGATCGTAATCCGCCATGCTGCCCTTCCCGCTGATGGTCAGCGTGCCTGTTCCGCTGTCGAAGGAATAGGTTACTCTTGACCCGCACCTTCCCGTTGTCAGTGTCTTTGCCTCCGCCACGGTCGGCGCATACGCGCTGATCCCGATCAGCAACGCAAGGCACAGCACCGCACTCCAAATCTTTTTCATTGCTAGCTCCTCCTTTTCATTGTGATGCCGCAGTACATGAATACATTATATGATACAAGGGTCAAAAGCCAGGAATCGTTCCTGCTTGCAGGATAAGATTTATGGCTTAGTGACCCGCACACACATGAGGAAGTAGTGATTCATGACAATCGGACGTTAGTTGTCCGATTGTTACGAATCAACGGATTCCGAATGGGTGTAGAATTGCGGGAGCTGCTTGCAGCGAAGCAATTCGTGGTATCATCGGAGGGGCAAAATACCTTTTGACCCCCGAATCAT
>CAZNQZ010000155.1:0-5378 GCA_964575245.1 uncultured Lachnobacterium sp.
AGAATCTGAGTCGCCATCTCATTGATCTTCATGAGGGATTGAAGATTTTCCATCGCCTCCTCAATGTTCTCCTTCGTTTCCCGGATCTTTTGCGTATTGCTCTTCAGCGTATCCGCAACCGTTTTTTCCATCGCGTTTGCCGTCTGAATCAGGGTTTCGCTCTTATCATTTCCCTCTCTGGCAAAACCTGTAATATCCCCCACGATGTCATGGATTTTCTCAACCTCACCCGTAACCACCTCGATCGAGGAGTTTGTGTTGAGGATGCTGGCCGACAGCTGCTGTGTCGTCGCCAGATTATCCTCCACGCTGCCCATCAGATCCTTGGACGCCGTCCGCATCGTCTCTGAACTGCCGACTAAGGACAGGGAACACTGATTTAAGGTATTCAGTATCCTGCGGAAGGTAACTGCGAGGGAATCCACCGCCGTAGCCAGCTTACCGACCTCACTCCTGCTCCCGATATAAGCTTTAATCAAATCATCCTCGCTCAGGTCAAGCGTTTCGATCTTCTCGATTTTGCGGATCACCTTATTGAGCGGCTTCAGATTGACGTTTATCATTACAAAGGAAATCACCGTAATCAGGAGAAATGCCAGTCCACAGACAAACCCCAGAACCAGACGGCTCTCATATATCGGCTGATACAGCTCGTCCCTGTCATTGCGGATCACGAGCGCCCATCCCCTCTCCGGAATTGACTGGAACACCGAAAAATACGTCTTCCCGTCTGCGCTATAGGTGACCTGTCCCGTTTCCTTCCCGCTGTCGATTTTGGAAATCACATCGAGCAGTGCCGTATCCTGAATCTCGGTCAGAATCAGGTCGGCATTATCGTCAAAAATGTACTGCTTTTTTGCCACATTGATCAGCGAATAGGTCGTGTTCTCAATGCCGCGCGTGGAAACAGCCGCCAGCTGCTGTGCAAGACCATCCGTCTGGATCGCTCCTCCTACAAATCCGAGGGGCGTATCTCCGTCAAAAAGCGGGACATACATGGATATTATGAGCTGTCCCGATGCCGGCGACTTCAGAATGCCGGTATTGTATACACCGCCCTTTGCCGCCGTCAGACTTTCGCGCAGCTGCTTGAGGGAATCGCCCTCGCGCAGAACCAGGCCCACCGCTGACGTATTGGAATGGGTCAGGGTTTCCGTTTCCCAGCTGCACACATACAGCCCCTCCCAGCCATTGAGCGCCGCAAAATACTCAGAATTATAGGCCTGCAGTGCTTCCCGCTTCGCCTGATCGTCTGGATTGCGCAGGAATTCAACGATTCCCGGTTCTTTGGAAAAGGATTTGAGCTGACTCTCCGCATTCATGATATACTCATCAATCAGTTTCGTTTTGGCGTCCAGCGATGTCTGCATATTATTTTCCACATCCTTGACCAGCACGGATGTAATGTTACGATTGGAAATAAAAAACACCACCCCCATGGACAACACCGAGACAACGGCCACAATTGCCGCAATTACCAACCCCATTTTCACGTTCTTCAACATATTCCCTCCTGTCGTAAGCGGGCTTCTTCCTGCTCTCGCCCTTAATATGGTTTCACTTATTTAAACATATCCACGATATCCTTGATCGCCGCCACATTCGTCTGATTCTGATCCGCAATTTTAATGATAGAATCTGCAGTTTGCGCCGTGGAATCGTTCTTGTCAATAATCTCACCTACCCCCTGTTCGTTGTCATTGGATGCCATCCTGACGTTATTGATCTGTTCCCGGATATTTGCGGCGCTCTCCGAAAATACAGTGGTTTTATCATGGATGCTGGAAATGACTTCCCGGATGTCGTTCACTACTGCCTCATACTGATCCGTCATAGATGCAAATTCATTGAATCTCCCGGATACATCAGATTCCATAAACGTGATGATATCTTCAAAACACTCCTGAACGCTCTCGATACTTTTGTTTGCATCCTTACAGAGCGTCTGGATCTGGTTTGCCGTCTCAGACGAATTATCCGCAAGGCTTCCAATCTCTGCGGCAACCACCGCGAATCCTCTTCCGGCCTCGCCTGCCCTTGCCGCCTCAATGCAATGACAAACCCCATTTTCCAATTTTTCATTTGAATTCCTCCTGTCACAGGCAGACGTCTCATGATGTATTCCCCGGCTGTCTGTTCGTTCTTTCTGTGTAAATTTTATCACAACAGCAATGCCATCACAAGAAATTTTCTGTGAAATCACTTCTGCTTGCAGGAATGGTTGGACAAGTAAACTCGCCCGGATTTTTCTGCTAATTAGTCAGCGTGAACTGCCCTACCAGTCCGTCCAGAATGGCTGCCTGAGCGGACAATTCCTGACTCGTGGCAGAAGCCTCCTCCGCCACAGCGGCATTGCTCTGTACCACCTCCGAAATCTGGTTGACTCCGGACTCCGCCTGGCGCATAGCCTCCGCCGACCCCTCCACCATCTCCATCAGATTTTTGGAAGAGTCTGCAATCTTTTGAATCCCTTTTACCACGGAGCCAATGGCATTTGATGCGCGCTCCGCCGCCTGATCCCCCTCTTCAATTTCCCGAATAGAGCTTTCGATCAGCCTTCTGGTATCTTTCGCTGCCTGAGCACTGTGATCTGCGAGCTCTCTGATCTCATCTGCGACCACCGCAAAACCGCGCCCCGCTTCTCCTGCTCTCGCCGCCTCAATCGAAGCGTTCAGCGACAGAAGGTTGGTCTGTGACGCAATGTCCTCAATCTCTGAAATAATACTTTCAATCTTCTTCGACGCATTGTTGATCCGCTCCATGGCGGCTACCATGGTGTTCATCTCCGCCTGAGTGATATTTGCCTTCTCAGCCTCACTTTCTGCTCTTTCGTAGGATTCATGCGCACTTTCCGCACTCCTTTTCATCGTCATCGCAATGTCCGATATGGTGGCATGTAGTTCCTGCACGGCACTGGCCTGTCCCGTTGACCCTTCTGCAAGATCCTGCGAGGCTTTTGCGAGGTCGTTTGATCCCAAAGACACATGGTTGGACGCCTCTCCTATGGAGCTTAAGGTTTCCGTCATCTGTTCCTTCAGGCCGCGCATGGAATCAAACAGCTGCCTGAAATCCCCGGTATACCTGTCCGCCATATCCGATCTGACCGTATAATTTCCGCCTGCCATTTCCCCCAGGATCTTGCCGATATCACCGATAATGGAATCCAGCGTCTCGGCCATCTCTCTGGCGGTATTCTCCATGAGCTCCACTTCATCCCCGGTTTCTCCTGTAGGGAACGGCGATGACAGGTCTCCGGACGCAAATGTCTTTAATCGCTCTCCCAGATTGCCGAGGGGACCGGAAATTCCCTTTGCCGTCTCCCTTCCCAGCTTTTGAGAGGTCAGCATTGCCGCCGCAATCCCGCCCAGTATCATCAGCATAATCACGATGTTGACAGCCATAAGCTTCCCGGACAATGCGTCCCCTTGCTCTACCTTCACATTCAGCAGCTTTTCCAGATTATCATAGATGATGTGATAAGAATCCGACAATTCGTTCATGGCAATTTCCTGTGCCTGCCTGCAGAGCTCTCTGTCTGTATTCGCCCCAAGCTCCATGACTCTGGCGTCCAGTTTCCAGTATGCGTCCAATTCCTCTTTAATCAACTCGTAAGTCTGCCTGCCGTCCGTCGATACAACTGTATTTTCAACTGCCCTGAAATACTCCTCAAACAGCGCTTTCCCCTCTTCATGCTGTGCCGACACCTTTTCAATGGCAGCCGCGTCGTCATATCCGATCGCGGCGCGGAGCGAGGATCTGCACTCCGCAAATTCAAACATCGCCTTGCCGATGTCCCCCTGCGCAAAACCAAAATTGTGCAAAGCATAAGAATATCGGTTGGATATCACCAGAAGCGCAAGCACTGCCAGCAGCGCGACTCCGGCCACAATGGTTGAAGTCCTGAAAAAAGACCCCGTCAGCCTTTGCTCAATCTTCTGTTTTTTGACTTCCTTTTTCATTTCATGCAACCCCCGCTTCATCCGTCACAAATGTAAAACAATTTGACCTTTTAATCATTATATTCCTTTTTCAGCCAAAAAACAACAGGGGAAAATGCATGCCAGAAATTTTCCTTTTGCGGGCCTGCGCTTAAACAAAGGGAAGGCGCACATGCCGCGCCCCCCTGAGAAACAGTGGAAATCCTTTATTTGTTTCCACAGCCAAAGCAGTCAAAATCCGGGTTGAACGCATAGAAGTTGCAGCTGTCGAGATCCTCCTGCACCATGCGCAGAGCTTCGCCGAAGCGCTGGAAGTGCACGATCTCCCGCTCCCGCAGGAAACGGATCGGATCTGCGACCTCCGCGTCGGTGGCCAGACGAAGGATGTTGTCATAGGTCTTTCTGGCCTTCTGCTCCGCCGCCATATCCTCGACCAGGTCAGCAATCGCATCTCCGGTGGACTGGAATTCGCACGCGTTGAACGGAACGCCGCCCGCGGCCTGCGGCCAGATGCCCGCCGTGTGGTCGATATAGTAGGGGGCAAAGCCCGCGGCTTCCAACTCCTTCGCGGAGAGCCCCTTGGTCAGCTGGCGAACGATTGTTGCGACCATCTCCAGATGCGCGAGCTCCTCTGTACCGATATCGGTCAAAAGCCCTGCGACTCTGGGATTGTAGGCCGAATAGCGCTGGGACAGATAGCGCATCGACGCGCTGATCTCCCCGTCGGGCCCGCCGTACTGGCTCATGATAAAGGAGGCCAGCTTTGCGTTCGGCGTCGTGATATTGATAGGATACTCTAATCTCTTCTCATAGCTCCACATAGACTATCTTCCCCCTTCCCACGGCATCGGGGCCGCGTTCCAATCCCAGCTTTCCAGCGGACCGCCGGAAAAAGCATTGATCTGTCCAAACCGCTTCTCATAGGTCCTCTTTGCCGACTGGTAAAGCTCGGTACACTGGTTAAAATACTCGAGAGCCTCCCTGTCATCCGGATGGGTATCCAGATAGAGCAGCATGTCGATGGAGCAGAATTTCAACATCGAAAGCCAATCGTTTAACTCCTTCCGGTTCATGCTCTCGCTCATGTCACCTCTGCCGCACATCATATCGGGCATCTGGTTTTTCTGCATATTCATCATCTCGGCCTACCCCCTTTGCATTTACCTGTGAACGGCTTATCTAACTCCGGGAAGATCGTCCCCGCCATCAGGGCACGCTGGGGATCATACACCTGACTGAATTTCTGCCATGGTACATAGCACATGCCAACCGGAAAATCCGAAATATTTTCCGACTGCTGGGGCATGTTGCAGCACGTGGACCGATTCATGTCAAAATTCATCATAATTCGGTTGATTCCTTTCTTTTTCGATATAATATATCTTATGTGAGAAACCCCGTTTGGTGCATTATCAAAAAACTGGAAATAACTGATGCCGC
>CAZNQZ010000156.1:0-3216 GCA_964575245.1 uncultured Lachnobacterium sp.
TGGGTATAATGGAATTGATACCAGACTCTGTGTTAGCGCATATGCCTTTGGCACCATCTCTTTATCACAGAGCAGTTCCTCTTCTCCCACTGGAAGAATGGCTTTAACACCGTTCATTTCAAGAAATGCTATCAACTTTTCCGGATTATTGCTTTTCAACAATCCCCTGTATTCAATACCCCCCCATTTTCTCCACAACACGATTCCATTTTTCTCATAACGATCCGCTAAATATCTTCTTCTTGAAATAAACTCACCCAAACGCCGAAGCTGTACACGGCCAACCGCAGCCTGCAGATCCGTCATTTTCAGGTTAAACCGGAGGCGATCATCATTTTTCATGTCAAAGTCGCGCAGATCCTTAATATAATCTATTACACTCTTGTTTTTCGACACAACCATGCCGCCTTCCCCCGCACTTGTCATCGGTTTCGTGGCATAAAAAGAAAACACGCCTATTTCCGTCTGCGTTCCCACCGGCTCTCCGTCAATACATGCCCCAATTGCCTGCGCGCAGTCTTCAATAACATCTTTACATTGGATTCGCATCGGCATTCCGTATATATGGCAGGCAATCACAAGACCTGCATTTTCCGCCTTCTTTGACTTTAGATCCATATTAGGAGATTCCTCATCGACATCCACATAAACAGGACTTTTGCCAGTCATAAGCACGGCGTTCCTCAAGGCTGAACAAGAATAAGCCGGAATCGCCACATCCGTAAATGTTCTGACAGCATCTTTTGCCCGAATGGTCATATAAAGAGCCGCTGAGCCACTGGACAATGCAACAGCATGCCCATGACCCAGCTTTAGATAGTCACACATTTCATCCTCAAAGGCTTTCACTTCCCTCCCCTGAGCTAAATTCGCACTCTCCATAACCTTACACGCGGCTTCAATTTCTTTTCTGCCTATTGTCGGCCTATTGTGTGGTATCAAATTTCCCGCTCCCCTGTATAATTTTTGTATCCGGGCTCTCCTGCCGTTTGATTTCCTGCGATCCGTATCCCTCTACATCCTCCCAGGATAACTGATCACCCTCCATCAAATTTCTGCTTGCCCTTCTCCCTATTATCTCATCCCATTTTGCAGCCGGAATTCCAGTTCCCGGTCTTCTCATCCCCAGATTATCTTCCGAAAGCACATCGCCCTTTTTTATTGTTTGAAGAGCTGTTATACTTCTGTGACAGGCTTTTCTCATTTCTATTTCGCTTTCCGTAGGCTTTAATTCGGAAAACCCGAGCATCCTGTACGCTTTTCTAATGGCGTCAGACCACTGCTTCAGCCCGCTGGGATCCTCGGAAAACCAATGGTCTGGTCCCGGCAGATCATGACTCATTGTAAAATGCTTCTCAAACACTCTTGCTCCAAGCGTCATGGCCATAATTGCCGCTTCCACTCCCTGTGTATGGTCTGAAAAGCCGGGAACTACATCCGGGTATTCCTTTCCTATAGATGTTAACCTTGCCACATTCACATCCTCTGGCGGCGTCGGATATTGTGACGTGCACAGGAACAGTACGACCGGTTTCCCGCCAACTGCATCCACCACCTGTAATGTTTTTCTGATTTCATTCCCATCAGCCATGCCACAGGATAAGAGCATCGGTAAATTTTCTTTCGCATATCTCCGTATGAGAGGAAGATTCACAAAGTCATCTGATCCAACCTTTATCGCCTCAATCCCCAGTTGAATAAGCAATTCCAAATCTGAAACATTCTGGGGAGTAGACAAAAATATAATCTGCAGTTCATCGCAGTATCTCTTTATCTCTCTCCATTCATCCACTGAGAATTCGGTCCTCCGAAACATTTCAACCATTGGCTCGGTAATTTCTTTTCCCTGTGACTGGTATGTATATGTTATGGTTTCATCCCTGATAAACTCATCCGCATGGAACGTCTGAAACTTTACCGCATCCACGCCAGCCTCTTTCGCAGCAGCAATCATTCTCTTCGCAAGCTCCAGATTCCCATTATGATTGATTCCCGCCTCCGCTATAATGAAGGGCTGCCGGTCTTTTCCAATAATCCTGTCTCCAATTTTAAACTCCATCGCCATAGCGTCATTCCTTTCCCATCATGGCATAAACCTTCTCCCTGAATACGTTTATATCCATATCCCAACTCCAATTTTCTATCCTATTTTTATTACCAAATCGAACGCTACTCTCTGCATCCAGTCAACTTACAGCCTCTTCTGCCCAATTACTATTTTATGTTGCTGTTCTTTTATCCACGTAAACAGATCTAATGCACACTCGTTTCCATACAGGCACAATCTTCAAGCCGCCACCTTCTGCAGGCTGAAACACACAAAGACGAGGTTAAGAACACTTGTCACGGTAATATTCCGGTCTTACAACTGCCGGATTCCCCACAATCAATGAGTATGGCGAATATATTCCGCGTCTTACTATTGTTCCAGCACCAACAACACAGTGATGTCCAAGGTGTACCCCTCCTCCTATAAAACTGTGTGTACCTATATAAACATTATCCTCAATAATAATGTCTTCCTTCTCTATTTCTTCTGATATGCCAATCAGCTTTTTGTGCGAATCAGAACAATTGATGGAAACAAAGGATGCGATGTCACAATTATCGCCTATGATGACCCTGGCGCCTTTTGCGTATATCTCAGACATTCCGCCAATATACACATTTTCCCCTATCTCAGGCTTACCCGAAATCCATACCAGCGGATGAAACCGATTAGCCGGAATATCTGTCAGTTCTGTAAATAATCTCTGGAAATCTTCTTTATTCATGACCGTGCCGTCTCCCATCTGATTTGCGTTTCCTTTTTAAATACCGTTTTAATCTGAATGAGCTCTTTTTCTTTAAACGTCTGAAACTTCACAACTGTTCTCCCTCAAAAATTTATACTTTATTTCGGCAATCACCCAATCCGTTTCGTTATCAATATCCTGCACTTCTGTTTCCGGAACCAGAAAAGGCTTTGTGTGATTGTTCAATATATCCTGATTCTTAAGGTACTCCCCGGTTTTCATCCAATAAAACTGACCGCAATCATGATAAATAACAGGCAAATCCTGCGAGCGCGCATTGATACCAACCGCATCCACTGGCTCGACAAAGCCATTCTCATTACAAAGCATCCCTCTCTGAGGCGGAAAAGAAAACGGCACCATAGGTACCACATTGTAGACATTTTCGTCCTGAAGCAAATCGTAGCTTTTTTGCAGTTTC
>CAZNQZ010000156.1:3226-5356 GCA_964575245.1 uncultured Lachnobacterium sp.
GATAAAGGGTGCTGTGGGATAAATGCAGCATAACACATCAAATTCTACGCCCCGTTCCCTATACATCTCTATGACTTCATTGAGAACATCCGTCGTATCAGCAAAATCATCGGATGTCTTCTCACTTCTCATGAATGGGACAACTGCTCCATATTTCTTTCCGATTTCAGCAATTTTTTCACTGTCAGTGGAGATCATTACTTCCTCAAACAATCCACTGTCTATCGCGGCCTCAATACTATAAGCAATGATCGGCTTTCCGCAAAAATTTCGGATATTCTTTCCCGGTACCCGCTTTGAGCCTCCACGGGCAGTTATAATTGCATATGGCTTTTTTGATTTCATTTTCTATAATTCCCCACAACCTTCTTCACCGCATGAATCACATCGTCCACATCCTGATCCGACATCTTCGGGTACAGCGGAATGCTCATGATTCCTTTATATATTTCCTCCGCATTTGGACATAAACCCTTTTCATAGCCCAGATGCCTGTAATACGGGAACCAGTAAACCGGCACATAATGAATCTGCGGCTGCACGCCCTCCGCACTCATGGCATCAAAAAACTGGCGTCTGCTGCACGCCAGCTTTTCCAAATCCAATCGGATGATATACAGATGTCTGCAGGTATCGGACTCCGGAATTTCCCTCTGGATGATAATCTCCGGCATTTCCTCGAATGCTTCATTATATCGGTTTACAATCTCCTGCCGCCTTGCCTTAAATCTCTCCAGCTTCTTTAGCTGGCTCAACAATAAAGCCGCCTGAAAATCTGTCATCCGGTAGTTATATCCAAGACTCACCTGCTCGTAATACCAAGGCCCCTCGTGAGGAGTCTCCTCCATAAATACCTCGTCGTGCTCAATTCCATGCGTGTGTGCAAGCACCAGTTTGTGCCACAGCTCATCATCATTTGTCGTGATTGCACCGCCTTCACCGGATGTAATTGTCTTCACCGGATGAAAGGAAAAGCAGGTCATGTCAGCCAGCGAGCCTATCGGTTTTCCATCATATTTCGTACCAATCGCATGCGCAGCATCCTCTATGAAAATCAGGCCGTGTTTATCGCAGATCTCCCTGATTTCCTTTATCTTCACCGCCTGCCCCGTAAAATCAACCGCAACCACTGCCTTTGTCTTTTCCGTGATATGCGCCTCGATGCTTGCAGGGCTTATGTTATAGGTTTCAGGTTCGACATCCGCAAACACTGGCTTTGCTCCGCAGTAAAGGGCGCAGTTTGCGCTGGCGGCGAAGGTTAACGGCGTCGTGATCACTTCATCTCCCGGCCCGATTCCTGCCGCAAGACACGCACAGTGAAGAGCTGCCGTTCCATTGGATACCACCACAGCGTGTTTTGCCATTGTGTACTCTTCCAGGGACCTCTCTGCCCTTTCGACTTGTGGGCCGCAGGTAAGAAAATCGCTTTTCAACACCTCTTCAACAGCCGCAATATCCTCATCTTCGATCCATTGCCTGCCATAGTATATTCTTTCTTTTCTTACAGGCTCTCCACCCTTAATCGCAAGCTTTTCCATTTATATAATCTACCTTATTATCTTAAAAAAGCACCACCTGAATGTTTAGGCGTTCAAAAGAACCTCTACCCCAAATCTCACAGGCGGAAAATTTACAGTAAAAAAATTGAGCATACTCAATGCTCATCTAAATCCGTCTTTAACTTTTCTCTTAACTGATTCACAGATAACCATTCCGTATTCGTACCTGAGCTGTATTCAAACTCAGGCTCTACAAGCCTGCCCCCTGGAATGATTTTATCCTCCCCCCACCAGTTATAATGGGGATATACGATGAAATGCTTCTCATATTCATAAGTATAAAGTGAATCCTCTCGGGTAACCATGATTTCATGAAGCTTTTCCCCTTCGCGGATGCCCACCTCCCTCTTTTCACAGCCGGGCATCATCGCCTCTGCCAGATCCGTTACTTTAAAGGAAGGAATCTTTGATATAAAAGTCTCCCCACCGTGTGCTTCCTCCAACGCCTTGATGACAAGCTCCACGCCCTGCTCCAGACTGATCCAAAAACGTGTCATCCGGTAATCTGTAATCGGAAGCTCTTTCTCGCCCTTGTCAATCAGATTCTGAAAAAATGGAATAACTGATCCAC
>CAZNQZ010000157.1:0-5316 GCA_964575245.1 uncultured Lachnobacterium sp.
ACCGCAGTCTGTCATTTAACTTTTTGTTTAATTTTGAAATTCACTGTTACCGTCCACCCGCTCCATCACATACACACGCCCTCTTGCAGCGTACAGTCCAAGGCTTTCCTGCAGGGCGAGAGCCGCCGCGTTGTCCTCCGGAATCCGTCCGTAGGGTGTCATGCCGTTTTGAATCTGTTGATTGCAGAGAAAGGTTTCCAGCGCCGACGCGACTCTTCTGCGCCGGTACTGCGGCAGCACCGTAAGTGCTCCGATGCTCCCGTCCCCCTGCACGCGCATCGAGCCGGCCTCCTCTCCGTCTATAAAAGCCGCAGCGCAGACACCGTCAAACCTGATTGTCCGGCCCTCCACGGAATGCCCGTCCGCCCCGTACAGGCCCCGGACCGGCAGTTGCTCTCTTCTGGTACACACACACTGGACACACGCCGCTCCACGGCAATATCCCATCCCGGCGAGCAACGGCACCAGCGTTTCCTGATGGAGATATACCCGCTTTGCCGGATGCGCGCGCAGGATTTCCTGCCACTGCAGTGCGCTCGTCCCTGCCCCCTCCCGGCGGTCCGTCCCAAGCCGCGTGTGAAAGAGCGCAGAGCTCTCCACATCCTCCAGCAGAAGCTCCTCCCCCTGACGTGCCAGAAGGCGCGCCCGCCCCCGGCGGATCAGCTCCAGCATGTCCATGTGGTGAAGCTTGTCCCGAAGCAGCAGGGTTTCACACGCCTGCAGGGCAAGGTAACTTTCGTACAAATCCGGCCTGCGCTCCGCCGTCCGCGCCTCTGCCTCCCGCCTGCGCCAACAGTCGATTTCCCTTCGGTTGCCCGACAGGAGCACGGCGGGCACACGCCTGCCGTGCCATACCTCCGGGCGGGAATACTGCGGATATTCCAGAAGATTTCCGTGGAAAGTCTCCGTGTAGGCAGACTCCTCGTTGTGCAGCACATTCGGCACAAGCCGTGCCACCGCATCCACGATCACCATGGCTGCGAGCTCTCCCCCGGTCAGAACATAGTCACCGATGGAAATATTGTCCGTCACAATCTCCTCGAGCACACGCTCGTCCACGCCCTCATAATGCCCGCAGAGAAGGATCAGATGCTCGTTTTGGGCCAGCTCCTGCGCCACCTGCTGCGTAAACGGGCGCCCCTGCGGCGTGACGTAGATAACGCGCTTTCTGCTGATATCCGGTATCCCCGCCATCACACTCTCAAAGGCATCAAAAACAGGCTGCGCCTGCATTAACATGCCTGCGCCGCCTCCATAGGGATAATCGTCCACCCGCTTGTGCCTGTCAGTTGAAAAATCCCGGATATTGACCGCCTGAATGGAAATTTTCCCCTCCGTGGCAGCCCTCCCCGTGATGCTGGTCATCAGCGCCGCCGTAACCATCTCCGGAAACAATGTCAAAATGTGAAAATTCATCATCGTCTCAGACCGTTAACAGTAAGCCCGCAGCCATTACCCAGAAATAAAACAAAATTATCATGGCAGATAACACCGTTCCGATAATCCCGCAGACGAAACCTGTGGTTGCCGCACTCTTTTTAGAGGATGTCATCCCCTTTCTGCCGTAGATAATGCCCATAATGGAAAAGACAATGCCGGCCAACAGCCAGCTTGTCACAATGCCTATGATTCCCATGACCATCCCCATGGTCGCATAGCGGGAGGTGTCCACGCCCTGAACATAGACTGTCCTCTGTGTTCCCCCCGGGGGCATCTCCTGCGCGGGTACAGCGCCGGAAACCGGGGCATTCGCTGCATCGCCCGGAATTGCCTGAAATAAAAGTCTCAAAAGCTGCTCGATATCCTGCTTGTAAATGCCCTTCGGCACTGCCGCCAGAAATCCGGTCATGGCATTTTCCCTGCCATACACCCCCGGCAGCCAGACATTTCGCGTCCACGCCTCGATGTGAAACCTTCCGTTCTGATAGCTCCAGACCAAAAATTTCGGTATTTCTATCATTCCCCCGCCTGCACGGTATACCGTTTGGCCTTTAAATTCCACAAGCTTAAATCTGTGCTTGGTCAGAAAATCATTCATCATGTAATCTACGAAGTCATTCGGTTTATTGATTTGTACCTCTCTGATATAACGCGCCATAACGTTTCCTCCTGTTCTGTTACTATTCACAGCCCAAGGGCCGCTCATAGCAACAATTCGGGGCGATATTTAAAATTTGCTTCGCAAAATCGCCCCTCACCCTTGTGACAAGGTGGGCCATTGCGGTAAGGTGGTCCGAAGGACCGGATTCCTTATCGCTTAAGGGACGGATTCCTTATCACTGGAAATGAATCACGTTCTCACGGAATTGCGCATTCCTGAACCATGAATGTCAGCGGAGCCCCGGCAGCAGATGCACCGTCATCTGCTTACAGGCAATGTCCACCGATTTGACACACTCCCTGATCGCGGGCACCAACAGATCCTTCTCCCCGTCCCTGCTGATCACATAGACATCGTTGGCTCCCGTCTGCAGGACGTCCGAGATCGTCCCAAGCTCCTCTCCCTCGTCGGAGCACACACTAAGCCCGATGAGATCCGCAATGAAATATTCGTTCTCTTCAAGCGGCACCGCATTTTCCCGATTCACCAAAAGCTTCGCCTGCCTGAGCTTTTCCGCCGCATTCCGGTCGTCGATCCCCTCGAGCTTTACAATCACCATATTTTTGAAAAACTTTACGGATTTGATCTCTGCGGTCCGAACCTCTTTTCCGTCGTCAAGATACACGCTTTTCAGCTTACGAAAACGCGCCGGATCATCTGTGGTGGGAAACACATTTGCCTCGCCGCGCACGCCGTGGGGTGAGGTGATCACACCCACCTGCAGCAAATTCTCCAACTCAGCCTCTTTCATTGCAGCCTCCTCAATCTCAGCCTCTCTCCTGCCGGTGTCTTTTACGTCCACGGTTTCCCGTATCACGAGAAAAAGGAGCGTAGAGAAACTCTATGCTCCTTCGTTGGAAATTTCGACGATTACCTTTTTGTCCTCTTTAGAGGCAGCCGCCTTGACGACAGCCCGGATTGCCTTTGCAATCCGCCCCTGCTTGCCGATCACCTTGCCCATATCGGGCTGAGCGACATGCAACTCCAAAACGATTGCCTTATCGCTCTCCGTCTCCGTCACAACAACCTCGTCCGGCCGGTCCACGAGGGCTCTTGCAATTACCTCAACTAACTCTTTCATTGACGCTCACCCCTTATGATCCAATGGTTGATTTACTTCTCAATTCCGGCTGCCTTGAATATTCTCGCAACCGTCTCTGTCGGCTGTGCACCGTTTGCAAGCCACTTTTTCGCAAGCTCCGCATTTACATGATACTCGCTCGGATCTCTGGTCGGATCATAGGAGCCGATCTCCTCGATGCACCTTCCGTCTCTCGGAGAGCGGGAATCCGCAACCACGATTCTATAGAAGGGCGCCTTCTTCTGCCCCATTCTTCTCAATCTGATCTTAACTGCCATTTCTTTTTCCTCCTAAAAAATATTGTGTATAACAAAGCCATTGCTGGCTCCTGCTACCTGTCAAAAGGGGCTGTTCTTAAACGGGTGAAAGCCCCGCCTGCCCTTACCGCCCATCAAGCCGGGCATCTGCTTCATCAGCTTCTTGGTCTGTTCAAACTGCTTGATCAGACGGTTGACCTCCGCCACGTCCACTCCGGCGCCTCTCGCAATCCGGTTTTTGCGGCTCGGGTTCAAAAGATTCGGGTTCCTGCGCTCCTGCGGCGTCATGGAATAAATCACGGCCTCGACCCTCGCCATACTTTTCTCCGCCGCGTCGGTGTCCACATCCGACATTTTGACATTCATGCCCATACCCGGCATCATGCCCATGAGACTTGCAATCCCGCCCAGCTTTTTCATCTGATTCATGGATTCCAGGTACATGTCAAAGTCAAACTCGTTCCTGCGCATCTTCTGCTCAAGCTCGCGCGCCTTCTCCTCGTCAAGGTTCTCCTGCGCCTTCTCGATCATGGTCAGCACATCGCCCATCCCAAGGATGCGCGAGGCCATGCGATCCGGGAAAAACTGTTCCAGATCGGAGAGCTTCTCGCCCATACCCACATACAGAATCGGCTTTCCGGTGACTGCCCGGATGGACAGGGCCGCTCCGCCTCTGGTGTCGCCGTCCAGCTTAGTCAGGACAACTCCGTCAATCCCGATTTTCTCATCGAAAGTCGATGCCACATTCACGGCATCCTGCCCGGTCATTGCATCGACGACCAGAATGGTCTGAAACACGTCCACAGCCGCCTTGATCCGGGCCAGCTCTGCCATCATATCCTCATCGACGTGGAGACGTCCCGCGGTGTCTATGATCAGTACGCCGCACTCGTCCTTTTTCGCGCGCTCCACCGCCGCTCTTGCAATGTCCTCGGGCTTTATCTTATCGCCCATGGAGAACACCTCCACGCCCTGCTTTTCGCCGTTAATTTTAAGCTGCTCAATGGCAGCGGGCCGATACACATCACAGGCCGCAAGAAGCGTTTTTCTGCCTTTCGCCTTGATCTTGCCCGCAAGCTTCGCCGCGGTGGTGGTCTTGCCGGCGCCCTGCAGCCCGACCATCATGATAACCGTCAGCTCCCGGCCAGGCCGAAAGGCGATCTCGGTAGTCTCGGAGCCCATGAGGTTCACCATCTCCTCATTGACGATTTTGATCACCATCTGCCCCGGATTCAGACCGTTCATCACGTCCTGCCCGACGGCCCGCTCCTGCACTGTTTTGACAAACTGCTTCACCACGCGGAAATTCACGTCGGCCTCCAGAAGGGCCATCCTGACCTCCTTCATGGCCGTCGCAACATCCGCCTCGGTGAGCCTCCCTTTGCCGCGCAGGCTCTTAAATACATTTTGCAGTTTCTCCGAAAGACCCTCAAAAGCCATGCATCATTCTCCGCTCAAAATTCGCGGCGATTCATTCCCTTCACCGCCACTACAATTCTTCCAAAATATGGTTGGACAATGCCTCAATGCGCCCGATCAGCGCCTCATCCCCTGTCTCGAAAAAGCTTCGGGACAGCTTATGAATCTGCGCGACATCCTCCTTGACGGACAGAAACTTCCCGACCAGATGCAGCTTGGTCTCATAGTCCTCCAGCTTCCTCGTGCACCGCCGGATCAGATCGCTGACTCCCTGCCTGCTGATCGCCTCCTCCTGTGCAATCTCACTGAGAGAGAGGTCATGAAACACGGCATCCTCAAATACCTGCCGCTGATGCCCGTTCAGCAGCTCCCCGTAAAAATCATATAAATACGTCAGCCTCAGCTTTTCATCCATATCCGTCACCTAGGGTAGATTACCACACGGAGAAAAGGGTGTC
>CAZNQZ010000158.1:0-5236 GCA_964575245.1 uncultured Lachnobacterium sp.
CATCTCCGTGAAGATACGGAGCCACATGGAGGTCAAGCGGAAGAATGGGGAGTATATCGGGGCGTTTGCCGCTTATGGGTACCTGAAGGATCCGGAGGACAGGAACCATCTGGTGGTTGATGGGTATGCGGCGGATGTGGTGAGGGATATCTTCGCCATGAAGCTGGCCGGGTGCAGCCTGAAAGCGATCGCGGACAAACTGAACCGGGACGGCATCCTGTCCCCGCTGCAGTATAAGAAGAGCATCGGCATCCGGCTGGAAAGCTCTTTCCAGAAGGACGTGGAGCCGAAGTGGAGCTACAATGCGGTCCTGCGGATTTTAAAGAATGAAGTGTATGTCGGCACGGTTGTACAGGGGAAATGCACCACACCGAATTACAAGGTCAAAAAGCGCGTGTATAAGGACGAGAGCGAGTGGGTCCGCGTGGAGGGCGCCCATGAGCAGATAGTGGGCAGGAGCGAGTTTGACCTGGTGCAGTCGCTGCTTGCGAGGGATACGAGGGTGTCCCCGAAGAAGGGGAAGGTCTTCCCGCTGGCCGGGATGGTGTTCTGCGGGGGCTGCGGGGAGCCGATGGTCCGCAAGACGGTCCCTTCCGGGGATAAGAGGTATGTGTATTATGTCTGCTCCGGGCATAAGAATGACAGGGCGTCCTGCTCATCCCACAGTTTTTCTGCAAAGAAGCTGGAGGAGAGCGTGCTGGTGCTGGTACAGACTTTTATCGGGAAGGTGTTGATGCTGTCGGAGGCGGCGGATATCGTCAGCCGGGAATCGGGGATGGCGCAGGATGCGGGGAAGATCGAGGACCGGATCGCGAAGCTGAGGGAAGAGGCGGAGGACTGTGGCAGGCGGCGGAAGAACCTATATGAGGATTTCAAGGACGGCATCCTCACCAGGGAAGAGTATGCCATGCTCCGGGAGCAGTACCAGGTGCAGGCGGACGGGATCGGGGCTTCCATTGCGTCCCTGAAAAGGGAGAAGGCAGGCATCCGGACGGGGCAGACGGCCGGGCAGGAATGGGTGGATGCCCTGAAAAGGTACAGGGGCGTGGAGACGCTTGACCGGGGGCTGGCGGCGTTCCTCATTGACCGGATCGAGGTCATGGATGGGGATACCCTGCAGGTGTCCTACCGGTTTGAGAAGGAAGCGGCGGAAATGGAGCGTTTTGTGGTGATGTACGGAAAGGAGGCGGTCTGACGTGGCGAGGAAGAGAAGGAAAGAAAGCGCGAAGGCTGCGGCGGCATCCGCCCCTGCGGCAGGCATGAAGGTGTACAGGACTGCCGTGTATGTCCGGCTGTCCAGGGAGGACGGGAGGAAGATTGAGAGCGACACGGTGGAGAACCAGAAGGAGCTGCTGGAGGGCTATGTGGACGGGGAGCCGTCACTGGAGCTGGCTGGCGTGTATGTTGACCGGCATGTGAGCGGCACGAAGTTTGACCGGCCGGAGTTCAACCGGATGGTCGCGGACATGAAGGCCGGGAGGATCGACTGCATCGTGGTCAAGGACCTGTCGAGGCTTGGGAGGAACTATCTGGAGGCCGGGGACTACATTGAGAAGATCTTCCCGTTTTTCGGGGTGCGGTTCATTGCGGTGACGGATGGCTATGACAGCCTTACGTCCGGCGCGGCGGAGGACGGCCTGGTGGTGCCGCTGAAGAACCTCATCAATGAGGCGTATGCGAAGGATATCTCGAGGAAGATCTGTTCGTCATTTGAAGGGCAGTTTGAGAAAGGGGTTTATTTTGCCACTACTGCGGCATATGGGTACAGGAAGGACCCGGAGGACAGCCACGGCCTTCTGGTGGATGAAAATGTGAGGGATGTGGTGGTCAGGATCTTTAAGGAGCGGCTGGCGGGGAAGAGCCTGGCGCAGATCGCAAGGGGGCTGAACGCGGACGGCATCATGGCTCCCAGCGTGTACTGGCAGAGCATCGGCGTGATACACAAGGAAAAATATACGAACCTGTGGGAAGGGAAGCAGGTGAGGCGCATCCTGGAGAATGTGGTCTATACCGGGGATGTGGAGATTTCCAAAAGTTACAGGGCGTATTATAAGGGCATCACGAGGCCGGTATCCAGGGATAAGGGGGAGCGTTTCTATGTGGAGGGGCACCATGAGGCCATCATTGACCACGGGACTTTTGACAGGGTGCAGGAGCTGATGCGGGAGACGAGGGCCGGTTATGAGGCGGCGCGGCAGAACCCTGGCGGGGAGCGGAACAAACGGGAGGATAAGCTGCAGGGGCTCCTCTATTGCGGGCACTGCGGGAATAAGATGAACCTGTACCGGAAGACGGTGAAGCTGGTGGACGGTTACGGGCATTACAGCACTTATGTGTGCAGGCGCTCGTCTACCTATGGGGAGGCCGACCCGCCGAAGAACATCAAGGCGGATGTGATGGAGGGGCTTGTGATGGAGCTGCTGAAAGCGCATATGGCTGTGTATGTGGATGCAAGGGAGCGGATGCGGGTGCTGAACCGGAAGACGGAGGCGGAGGGGAAGAGGGCTGCCTTGAAGAAAGAGATTTCCGGGAAGGAAGCCCGCAGGGAGAAGATCGGCGGCTTCATCCGGGCTTTGTATGCGGATTTCGCTGACGGCGTTTTCTCCGAGGGGGAGTACCTGGAGATGAAGTCCGGGTATGTCTCTGAACTGGAGGCGCTGGATGCGGAGATGGCAGGGCTTAAAGCGGAGATGGAAAGGCTCGCCCCGGATTATGCCGGGGATGGGGAAATGGCGGAGGCTTTTGGGAAGTACCTGGGGGCGGAGGAGCTGACAAAGGAGATGGCGCAGACGTTCATAAAGAAGATTGTCTGCTATGGCAGTGACCGGTTTGAGGTGGAGTACACTTTTGCAGAGGAGCTGGCGGAGATGATGGAAAAGGGAGGGGCTGGTGCGGCATGAGGGAGAAGACGGCGGCGCTGCCGGCAGGTTATACCATATGCGCTTATATGAGGCTTTCCAATGAGGACAGGGATGTTTTCGGAGAGCGGGAGCATCACTTCCCAGCGCAGGCTGATCATGGATTTTATAGACAGGCAGCCGGAGTTTGCGGGATGCCGTGTCATTGAGCGGTGTGATGACGGGCTCTCCGGGAGGTATTTTGATACCAGGCCGCAGTTCACGGATATGATAAACCTGGCGAAGCAGGGGAAGGTGGACTGCATCATTGTGAAGGACTGTTCCAGGTTCGGGCGCGATTATGTGGAGCTGGGGGATTATCTGGAGCAGCTGTTCCCGTTCCTGGGGGTGCGGTTCATTTCGGTTAATGACCATTACGATAGTGAGAGGGACGAGGGCGGGCTTGATATCGCTTTTAAGAACCTTGTCTATGATATTTATTCCAGGGATCTGTCAAAGAAGGTCAGGCAGGCGAGGGAGCGGCTGGCCGTGCAGGGGAAGTACACGGCGGGGCAGGCGCTTTACGGGTACCGCAAGACGGCGGCGGATAAGCATAAGCTGGAGAAGGACCCGGAGACAGCACCGGTGGTCCGGGAGATTTTTGACATGAGGCTGGCCGGGATGGGGGTGACGGATATCGCCCGGAACCTGAATGACCGGGGCATCGGGTGTCCCACGGTGTTTCTGCATGGGAAGGGGGAGGCCGTGAACCGGAAGGGCGGCTTTGAGATGATGTGCTGGACGGGCGGCGTCATCAACGGGCTGTTGCAGAATGAGATTTACACGGGGGCTGTGGTTTCATTGAAGAGCACGATGGACAGCAGGAAGGGGAAGCTGGTGGCGAGGCCGAAGGATGAATGGGTGCGCGTGGAGGGGATGCATGAGGCGATCGTCACAAAGGAGGAGTTCTGGAAGGTGCAGGGGATGGTGGGCGCCCAGAAGCCGGCGGCCGGGAAGCGGAAGATGCGTTATGCCTGCGGGGTGTGCGGGAAGCGGCTGACCAGGAGGAACGGGACGGATCTTTACTGTAACCGGGGGTATATGCTGAAGGACTGTGAGTGCCGGCAGGTGGTGATGAAGGAGCCGGAGGCGGACGCGGTGGTGCTGGGGGAATTGAAAAGGAAACTGCGGCGGGTTCTGGACGAGGAGGAGCTGAGGCTGGAGAGGCGGGCGGATGTGCCAGCAGCCGGGAGCAGGGTGGAGAGCCTGAGGAATGCACTGGAGGCGGTGAAGAAGGCGAAGCGGAGGCTGTTTGAGAAGCTGGCGGACAGGGAGATTGAGCGGGCGGCGTTTTTGGAGAGGAAGAAGGGGTATGATGCGGAGATCGGAAGGCTGGAGCGGGAGATTTCGGATGTGGGGCTGGTGGAGAGGATTGAGAGGGATGTGGATGGCGAGGCACGGGAGCGGGCGGATGTGGCGAGGTCTTTTCTGGATGTGGGGGAGATGACGGAGGGGATCTGGGAGCGGTTCGTGAAGGGAGCCTGTGTGTATCCGGATGGGAGGATTGAGGTTCGGTGGAATTTTGGGGATGAAATGGAGTAGATATTAGAATTTGGTGGGTTAAGATATCGATATATTTTAATGTGTAAATTATGTATCTATAGCAAAAACAATAGCACTTGACAAAATAATTGTCGAGTGCTATTGTTTTTCAAGAGAGGTGTCGAATATGGAAGAAATAATCCGTATGCAAAAATATTTACTGTTGATTCGCAGAACAGTTGGTTGGACAGCGGAAGAATTTGGGGAAAAAATAGGCGTGACACGCCAGACTATTAATAATATTGAAAGTGGTCGCAATAAACTTACTAAAACTCAATATATAGCTATGAGAAGTGTTTTGGATGCAGAAATGATACAGTCTCCGGACGAAATAGATATGCTGAAAGTTTTATTGGATGTCCTTGTTGATCATCCTGAGAAATACGGTTCCAAGGATCGGGAAGAATTGCTAAGCAAAGCAAACCTGATGGCACCTTCTATTTTGGCGGGGGCAACTTCTCGTGCAAATGTATCAAAAGAGTGGATGCACACTGTTGGCATGGTCGCAGGTATAGGCGCTTTGATAGGACCTGTAGTGGGAGGAGTCGGTATGACCGTAGTAAATACATGGCTAATAAAAGCTATGCACGGCGGAAAAGACAAACCGAGAAAGGAGTTTTAAATGATAAAAACAATTAATCAACTGCTTACAGAAATAAAAAACAAGGGCGTTACAGAAATTGAACCATTTTTAAAAATTGGACATGGTCCTATGATTGGTGACATGTATGAGGGGCTGACGAAGGAAATCGTGGAGAAATCTTTGTTCGATGGCATGGAACTGAGGGTGGTATCAG
>CAZNQZ010000159.1:0-5232 GCA_964575245.1 uncultured Lachnobacterium sp.
AATCCTTATACTATAATCAATTACCACACAGCTAATAACACATATCTATTATCTCTAACAAATATTCTTTACCTCATCACAAAAAAGAAACCTCTGCCTTCCTCACTCTCCCCCTAATTATTCAACCGATGATGCACCGCCGGGCTGGTCTCGTCCAGCGGCAGAAACGTATAGCCGTTTTCCAGCCCCCAGATGATGATCTTCTCCACCGCGTCCACGCTGTATTTGTGGATGTCGTGCTGAAGAACAATGGACACATTGTGGCCCTGAATGCCCTTGATCACATTCTGATACACCTGCTCCGTATCCTTGGTCTCCCCCGCGTCGCCGCTGGCGACATTCCAGTCGAAATACTGGTAGCCCTGATCCTCGACCGCCTGCGTGAGCTTTGTCATGATGCCCGTGCAATAGTTCCGGCTCACCGTATTGGAGCTGCCGCCCGGGAAACGGACCAGCATCGGCCGGATACCGGTCTCTTCCTCGATCACGTCGGCCTGCTTGCGCAAATCCTCGAAGTAGGCCTCCTCACTGGCATAAATCTGTGAGTATTCGTGGGTAGCCGTGTGGATGGCCACCGTGTGCCCTGCTCGCGCCTCCTCGCCGATCAGATGGCGGTATCTGGAAAGGGCGGAGGTCGTAAAAAAGGTCACCTTTACGTTGTACTGCTCCAGCACATCCAGAAGCTGCTGCGTGTAGGCCCCCGGCCCGTCGTCAAAGGTGAGATAGACCACCTTGTCCCCCGGGTTGACCGTCTCCGCCTGGCGGATCGGATGCACCTCCACGGTTCGCTCCGCCGTCGCCTGGTTCCCGTCGGAATCCGTCGCCGTGTAGGCAAGCTGGTAGGTTCCCGCCCGGTAAATGTCCACCTCGCCGCTGACCTCGACACGGTCACTCAGATCGCCGTCCTCGTCGTCAAATGCCCTCCACCCCGGCTCCGTGTACTGCCCTCCGGCATTGATTTCAATCGTCGCGTCTCCCAACAGCTCCAGCGTCGGCAGGGCGGCATCCCGATAGCGGATCGCGCGCTGGACGCTGGCCGTATTGCCGGAGGAGTCCGTGACCGAGTAGTAGACCACACCGTCCTTCTCGTAGCGGCTGACCCGGTCCGTGATGTCCCCGTCACAGTTGTCATATGCGGTGTAGCCCTCCTCCACATAGGGAGTGCCCGCCTTCGTGAAATATCCCTCCTGAAACAGGAGCTCAATCTTCGGCGGCTCTTTGTCCTCAATCACAACCGTCCGCTTTTTTTCCGCGTGACAGGCATATTTGTGCGAGGTATAGCAGAGCTCATAGGTTCCCGGGCGCGCGCTGTCCACGACGCCGATCTCCTGAATGGTCAAAGGAATCTCCGTCTTCG
Source organism: uncultured Lachnobacterium sp. (assembly GCA_964575245.1). Lineage (GTDB taxonomy): Bacteria > Bacillota > Clostridia > Lachnospirales > Lachnospiraceae > Roseburia. The sequence goes on from CAZNQZ010000159.1 coordinate 1,358, forward strand.
TAAAACGGTTTCTGAGGGTCGCGGTCGCTCCCTCGTCGTGATAATCCTCTCCATAAGGCACAATCACCCTCGCAGAGCCATTCAGCGTCATTTCCACATAAAAATTCCCGTAGATGAGAGAAACAACCAGAATGGTCACAAGCAACAGACTGGAGCTCAAAAGAAGAGCATATAATGAAAATTTTTTTACCTTTGTACTCATAGCTAACCCTCTGTCTCAATTTCCAAGCGTTTACACAAATTGTAGCCCAATTTTTCCGTTTGTCAATGACGTATTTTTTTCCAATCCCGCTCACCACAGACGCCGCAGCCTGCGAAGGATTTTGATCAGAAGCCCCCGGAGGGGGAGAAGGGAAAGCCAGAGCCCGGCGGACGCACGGTACAGCGGATTCGACACGGGAATGTATCTGCCCTTTCTCACGAAGGCAGTCAGCACTCCCCGGATCTGATCTCCGGACAGCGGGCCCTCGACCTCCGTCTGGCTGTCCCCCACCGCGTAAAAACCGCTCTCATCCCTTCTCACGAGGCGGTGAAGCACCAGAGGGCCCCCGCTCCTGCGGTACAGGATCACCGCCCCGCGGCGCAGCCTGCGGATGTCCGCCGGGCCGATGACGGCCTCGTCCCTGCCCGGCAAAAACATCGGGTACATGCTGTAGCCCTCCGGAAAAATCTGGACCGTCCTGCCCTCCCGTATCAACTGTTCGATATCCGCTTTCCCCGTCCGCATCCACATTCCTTATCACCTAAAATAAAGTGCGCAGTATAAATAAACAACCGCTCTGTTCTTTTCCATCCCGGCATGTTATACTGATAATCTAAGGGCCAACCTACCTTTTTCATCCCTGAATCACAGTATAGCACGCAAAGGAGACACTATGCAATTCCGAAAAGATTACCTCAACTGTACACTGGCGTCTGTCCCCTATCTGCTTCCCTACGGGCAGAGCATCGCCGACTACGCCGCAGCCCTGCGGGTCAATCCGGCCGGGGCGCGCCTCTGGAACGCCGTGACCTCCGGAGCCGGCCGAAAGGAAATGCTCTCCGTATTGCGCGGAGGCTGTGAAGCGGAGGACGCCGATCTTTCCGCACTCGAGAGAGATCTCGACCTTTTTCTGGAAACCCTCACCGCCCGCGGCATGACGTGGAGCGAGCCGGTTTCCCCCTTTGCGGAGCGCCGGATACAGATCGGCCCCCTGCGCATTGCCCTAAAAGTTCCCAACACCCTGTGGGAGAAGTACTTTAAGGACTTTGCCTGCCGGGAACCCGGCGAACCGCACCAGCGGATCTTAGTCTGTCTGCAGCCTCCCGTCTCCCGCGCAAACGGCACGATTCTGATCCGCTCCAGAGATCTGATCATCGCGGAGAGCGGGACGGATTACCTCTTTCTCCCCCTCGCCGGGCCCGGGAACAGGGAAATGCACGTGGCAAAGGACGGCTCCGCCGCCACACTCTACTGTCCCTCCCTCACGGACGCCGACACGGAGCAGCTGTTCCACGCGATCCGCTTTGCCTTCCTCGTCGCGGCCATGCAGCAGGAGCTGTATGTCGTTCACTCCGCCTCCCTGCTCTACCGGGACAGGGCATGGCTGTTTTCCGGGGCCTCCGGCGTAGGAAAATCAACTCACACCGGACTCTGGCAAAAAACATTCGGCACCCCCGTCCTAAACGGCGACCTCAACCTGATCGGCATCGAGGGCGAACAGCCCGTGTGCTACGGGCTGCCCTGGAACGGCACCTCCGGCATCCGCACGGCGGGGAGCTGGCCGCTGGGAGGCATCACCTTCCTGAAACAGGCCGGAACGGACGAGGTCTCGCAGCCCGGCGCGGACAGGCGCATACTCTCTCTGATGCAGCGGATCATCTCCCCGTCGTGGACCGCCGCGCAGCTCATGCAGACAAAGGCTTTCTGCGAGCGCTTAACCGGCCTGACGCCGATTTTTGGGTTATGCTGTACCAGAGAGCCAACGGCGGCGCATGTCATGAAGGAGGCCATCGACAGCCTCATGAACGACCGCTGATCAGCCCATCAATCTCCTCCCGCGTCAGGATTTCACAGCGCTTGTCCCGTATGGCATAGACTCTGGTACAGATTTTCAGCACTGTGGGACGATGCGTCGTCACAATGCAGGTGCGGGGGTAAACGTCCCGCATGATATTTTGCAGCACCTTCCGCTCCGTCGCCACATCCAGCGCGGAAGTGGCCTCGTCCAACAGCAGAATGGGCGATTTGCGGATCAGGGAACGGGCGATGGAAAACCGCTGGGCCTGTCCCTCCGAAAAACCGCCTCCCCGCTCCTTGATTTCACTGTTAATCCCACCCGGCAGCTTTTCCACAAAGTCCCAGGCACATGCCAGCCTGAGTGCCTCGATAATCTCCTCATCCGTGGCATCCTCCTTCACATTGCGCATGTTTTCGGCAATGGTTCCGGAAAACATGGTATTGCCCTGAGGAACATAGGAAAAGAGTTTTCTGGCTGACGGCGTCAGCTCAATCCGGTCCTCTCCCGAGTAAACGCAGATGTCCCCGCCGCCGGGCGCAATCAGCGCCAGAAGCAGCCGGAGCATGGTTGTTTTTCCCTCTCCGGAGGGCCCTACCAGCGCAATGATCTCATGAGGATTGGCCTCAATGGACGCGCCCTCAAACACCGGCCCCCCGCCTTTGTACGCATAGTTCACATCGGTCAGCCGGACCGACACTCCGTCCGCCCTGTGACGTTCCATAAACTCTGCCGCCTCCTCATCCCCTGAGTAATCTTCTCTGGGCATCTCCACAATGTCCATCAGCCGCCCCGCCGAGGTCGTCAGGCTGATTACCGAGGGCACCAGAGAGGTCAGATTATGCAGGGTTCCCGTCAGGGTGCCGGACAGGCTTAAAAACAGCGTCATGGTACCATAGTCAATGGCCCCGCTCCATACCCGGTAAATCCCCCAGCCGTAAGCGCCATAGGATACCAGCATGGAGACTACGGACAACAGCAGGGAGGTTCCCATGGACATCCGCTGAAATTCCAGGCGCATGCTGATATAATCCGCCTGTAGACGCTTCAATCTGCCCGTATAAAAGGGGATCAAATCAAAGGCCTTGATGGTCTGAATATTGGAAAAGGTTTCCTGGTTAAAGCCGGACATCTTTGCCCCCATGGCCGCACTGCGCCTGTTATTGTTTACCATGCGCTTCATAAGGGTTTTCGACAGCAGCAGGCTCACAGGCATCCCGAGAAACGCAAAAATGGCAAAGGACACATCATTGACCACCACCACCACGAAGGCGCTGATAAACCGGAACAGATAAATAATCAGATTGGGGATAAAGTTTAAGACCCCGGCGGAAATATTGGAGGCATCGCTGCCCCAGCGTGTCAGCAGATCCCCGGTGTGGTACCGGGTAAGAGATTCCCAGTCCGTCACAAGTATCTTGGAGAAAATGTCGGATTTAATCTCCGCATCCACCTTCATGCCGATCCAGGAAGAGGCATAACCTGCAATCTGGTTCACCACCGTATTGCCGATGCCAAGACCGATCATGGCCGCAAAGGTTCTCACCACTTCTCCCCCACGGTAGCCCGTAATGATATTCACCAGATCTCTGGAGACAAAGCTAAGCAGCAGGGACACTCCTGTTCCCGCCAGCCCCAGCAGTGTATAAAAGATCATGGCCAGCCAGTAATGGCGGGCATACTCATAGATCCATGCGGTCTGGCGCAGCATCTCCTGCAGACGCCCGGCCCTGATGCGCCCCATATAAAATTGTGCCCTTTCCTTCATGCCCATGCCGGACTCCCTCTCAAAAAAACAGCATTACCTCACCGAAGGGGTAATGCTGTTTTCTGTTTTTGTGTCATTGCTGAATGTTACATCCAGGCTGCTGCAGTCCT
>CAZNQZ010000160.1:0-5223 GCA_964575245.1 uncultured Lachnobacterium sp.
CAGAATCAAAATCGTGGCAAGACGGAAGGCCGAATTCATCAGCGCGACCGTCACGGTGTTCATCACATAATCAATAAAGGTAAAGTGGACAAAAGCGTTCACCGTGTAAAAGGCGAGTGACCAGAACAACATGCCGAAGAGGTCGTTCAGCAGGTAAATAAGCGCTGTGCGCCTTCCGTTCTTATTTGTCCCGATGGAGGACAAAAGCACTGGGCACGCTGCGCCCACACCGATTCCCATGGTGATCGGAAGCGCCGCCGCAAAGGAGATGCTCCCGGTCACGGAGAGCGCCTGGAGGATACCCACCGACGCCGAGGCACTCTGAAGCACCGCCGTAAACAGGATTCCCACAAGAATACCCATAAAGGGATTCCGGAACATGGTCAGCATATTGACAAAATGCGGATTCTCCTTCAGGGGGGACACCGCGCTGCTCATGGTCTGCATTCCCACCATGAGGATCGCAAAGCCCAGCATAATATCGCCCACATTGCGGTAGACCGTCCTTTTTGAAAACATTCTGAAAATAATTCCAACGATCGCAACCAGCGCGGAGATCGTGGCTGTGGACAACAGCTGCGCTACCCCGCCGCTGCCGTCAATGTAGGACAGGCACAGAATCCAGCCGGTCACACTCGTGCCGATGTTGGCTCCCATAATGATCCCTATGGCCTGCGCCACCTTCATCATGCCGGAATTGACAAAGCCCACCACCATGACGGTTGTCGCTGAGGACGACTGGATAATCGCAGTGACGACGGTTCCCAAAAGCACTCCCTTCAAGGGCGTGTTTGTCAGCTTGTACAGCACCAGCTCCAGCTTATTTCCCGCCACCCGCTTGAGGCCGTCGCCCATCAGTGACATGCCATAGAGAAAGAGCGCGACCCCTGAGAGCAGTGACAAAACAATTGCAAAGCCATTCATATGTATTCCTCCCGGCCTTATTCGTAAGTATATCGGATCGAAAAGACTCCGTCCTTCAGCTCCGCAGTCGCCAGCGCACCGCAGATAACAGGCATCATCGGCGGCAGATGGCCGATGTCCAGATCCATGATAATTGGCACACCGTAATCCTTTAGCAGCGCGGTCACTGCCTCATACTGGTCGATGCCAAACATCTCCTGCCCATGGCAGAGCGGCCTCCCGAAGAGAAAGCCCTTCACATGGGCAAACCAGCCCGCGTGCTTCATCTGCCAGATCGCGCGCCGGATGGACATGAGATTGAGATCACACGCCTCCAGAAACCACACAATTCCGTCCTTTGCATAGCGGTCCGTAAATTCCTTTACCCGGTCAAACTCCGTGCCCAGAAGCGTCACCAGACAATCCATGCAGCCGCCGAGCAGCCGTCCCTGCAGATGTACATCCCCGTCCGGAACCGAGCGTATCACAACGGGCTCCGTCACGAAGTAGGGAGCAAGCGGTGCCTCAGGCGACTTCCTGCTCTCCCGCTCCCAGCGGTCGTAGCTGTGAACACGCTCCCGCTCCCCGCACAGCAGGGCAAACGCGTCCGTCACCGCAGGGTGCCACGGCTCCATGCCGAAGGCACTGGCACAGGGGCCGTAAACCGCCGCCGTGTCGCAGAGCGTCGCGGATAAAAAAGTAAAATTCGTGTTGTCGGAGTAGCCCATATACCACTTGGGCTGAGCTGCCGCGATCGCCGCGAAATCAATATAGGGCACGACCTCGCACATCAGCTCTCCCCCGCCGCAGGAGATGAGCACATCACTCTCTGCGTCCAGTTGAACCCCGTCCGCGTCCCGTAGCCCATTGCGTGAAAGCGCTCCAGAGCGTGCGTAAATGCAGAGTAATAGGGCTCCTGGGCACACCCGAAGGCGGGCGCCACAAAACCGATTGTTCCGTTTTTGCTCAGAAATCGTGGATATCGCATCACAGCCTCCTTCTCTCCCACTTTTTATAGTAAACGATATCGTCAAATACTGCAAGAAGGACTTGCGAAAAAATTTCCAATCAGAATGTACTTGCGTTTCCCGAAAAAAAACTCTACAATAAAGTATATTTCCAGTAATCCAAGGAGCATCCGATGCCTATGAATACAACGAGCGGGAAAAAAACGAAAAAAACAGGAATGCCTCGGGCCCTTATGACAGCTCTCTGCCTCACGGGCGTTGCCCTGCTGGGCGGATATTTCGGCGGAGCGTACTTCTACAGCCGCCACTATTTTCCAAACACCACGGTTGGGGGGATTTCCTGCGGCAACCAGACAGCGGACTATGTTGAGACCCGCAACATGCGGGCGGGCAGCGACTATCTGCTCACTGTGTTTGACCGCAAGGGAAACCGGTTCCACATTGCGGGCATGGACTTCGACTATACCTACCTCGCAAAGGGGGAGGAAGCCTCTGTCCTGAAGGCTCAGCTGCCCTTCGCGTGGCCCGTGGAGATCTTCCGCCGCCATTTTAAGGAGCTCGACCGCTCCTTCACCTACGATTCGCTGAAATTAATGAAGCTGGTCAGCCGTCTGGACCTTTTTTCCGAGAGCTATATTGAGGCGCCCGAAAACGCCTATCTTGATGTCTCCGCCGACGGCTGCCGCATCGTGAATGAAATTCCCGGCTGCACCCCCATCGCCGACGCGGTCTTAGCCAAAATTACGGACGCGGTCGAATCTCAGGAAACCTCCGTCATCCTCTCCGACAGCTGCTATGTCACGCCGGAGATCACGGCGGACAGCCCGGAGCTTCAGGACCGGCTCGCGCAGCTCGACGCCTACGCAGCCGTATCCGTCCACTACGAGATCGACGGTGCGGACGAGAACCTCACCCCCGATAAAATTTTTGAAATGCTGGATTTTCAGGAGGACGGCACCATATCCGTCAACGAGAAAAAGCTTGAGCGCTACGTCCAGTACCTCGCCAGCACCTACAACACTTACGGAGATGTCCGCGAATTTAAAACCTCCCACGGAGACATAATAAAAATCGGCGGCGGCGATTACGGCTGGGTGGTCAACAAAGAGAAGGAAAAGGAGCAGCTTCTCTCGGATTTTGCGGGAGGCAAAGCGGTGAGCCGTGAGCCGGTCTTCGCGCAGCGGGCGGTCAAAAGCGGGCTGGACGACATCGCCGACACCTACATAGAAATCGACTACACCAACCAGCACCTGTGGTATTATAAGGAAGGAGCGCTGGTGGTCGAGACGGACATTGTCTCCGGCAACATCAGCCGGGGAAACGGATCGCCGGACGGCGTCTTTAAGATTGCCTACCTGCAGCGCAATGCCACCCTGGTCGGCGAGGACTATGCCTCCAAGGTCAAATATTTCATGCCCTTCGCCTACAATGTAGGAATCCACGACGCGGACTGGCGCAATACATTCGGGGGAGAAATCTATAAAAGAAGCGGCTCCCACGGATGCATCAACACACCCGAGGACGCCGCTAAGACCATCATAGACACTGTGGATATCGGGACGCCGGTGATCGCCTACTACCGCGAGCCGGTGCAGCTCACTGCGGAAAACACCCGGATTTCCAACGCGTTCTCCTATGTCGACCCCGAGACCCTGAAAAAGACAGAGACTCCGGCAGGCCCTTAAGAGGCAAACTGGCTGTTGTACAGCTCTGCGTAAAATCCGTTCTGTGCCAGCAGCGCCTCATGGTTTCCCTGCTCGATGATTTTGCCGCCTTTCATCACAAGGATGATGTCCGCCTCGCGGATTGTGGACAGCCGGTGAGCGACAATGAAGCTTGTCCGCCCCTCCATCATAGTGAGAAACGCTTTCTGAATCCGGATTTCCGTGCGGGTATCAATGGACGAGGTGGCCTCGTCCAAAATCAGCATCGGAGGCAGGCAGAGCATCACGCGCGCGATGCACAGAAGCTGCTTCTGCCCCTGCGACAGACTGCCGCCGTCCTCTCCGATCAAAGTGTCATACCCCTGGGGCATGCGCTTGATAAAGCTGTGTGCATGCGCCGCCTTTGCCGCGGCGATCACCTCATCCTCCGTCGCCTGTGGCCGGCCCATACAGATATTCTCCCGGATCGTCCCCTTTTTCAGCCATGTCTCCTGCAAGACCATCCCATAATTTTCCCGCAGGCTTTTTCGCGTAATCTGCCGGATATCCTCATGGCTCACCACAATTTTCCCGGAATTTACATCATAAAAACGCATCAGAAGGTTGATGAGCGTCGTCTTGCCGCAGCCGGTGGGCCCGACAATTGCGATGCGCTGCCCCGGCCTCACCTGCAGGTTGAAATCCTCGATCAGCCTCTGCCCTGGCACATAGGAAAAATACACATGCTCCACGCCCACACTGCCGTCCGCCTCCGCAAGCGTCACCACGTCCGGCGCATCCATTGGCTCTGACGGCTCCTCGATCAGCTCAAAAATGCGCGACGCGCACGCCAGCGCGTTCTGCAGCTCCGTCACAACGCCGGAGATCTCGTTGAAGGGCTTGGTGTACTGGTTCGCATAGGACAGAAAGCAGGAGAGATTTCCCACGGAAAAGACGCCCCCGGTCCGAATGACAAACGCCGCTCCCACAATGCCGACAGCCGCGTAGACCAGCGAGTTGATAAATCGCGTGCAGGGATTCACGAGGCTGGAAAAAAAGATCGCATGCAGAGAGCAGCTCCTCAGCCGCTCATTGATCCCGTCAAACTCGGTGAGTGCGGCTTTCTCGCGCCCGTATGCCTGCACAATCCTCTGCCCGCCGATCATCTCCTCCACCAGCGCTGTCTGCTCGCCCCTTGTCCTGGACTGCAGCTGAAACATGGAGTAGGTTTTTTTAGCGATAAAGCTCGCCACAAAAAGCGAGAGCGGTGTGAGCACCACGACCACCAGCGTGATCGACACGTCTATGGTCAGCATAAAAATCAGTGTCCCGACAATTGTCGCAACGCCCGTAAAGAGCTGGGTAAAGCCCATGAGCAGCCCCTCCGCGAAAGTGTCCACATCCGCGATCATACGGCTGACAATATCGCCGTGAGAATGGCTGTCAATATAGGCCAGCGGCAAATGCTCCACCTTCCCGAAGGCGTCCCTGCGAATATCCCGCACAATGCAGTAGGTCATGCGGTTGTTGCACAGATTCATAATCCACTGCGCAGCCGCCGTCCCCGCAATCACGGCAATTCCCTGCAGAGCGATCGCCCGGATTCCGCCGAAATCCACGGCATTTTCCCCGAGCACGAGATCAATCGCGCGTCCGGTCAGAATCGGAAAGTACAGCGTCAGCCCTACCGTGAGTGTCGCGAGCAGGAT
>CAZNQZ010000161.1:0-5198 GCA_964575245.1 uncultured Lachnobacterium sp.
TGCAAAAACAGGTCAATTTCTGCCAGAATAGACCAAAAAATCAATATATTGTAGCAAGCTCACTACATATGGTATATAATCATGATAAAATTTAATATGTGCTTCAGGTACGATAATGAATTCTATTCTGATGCATTTCCGATTTGATTCTGCAGTGTTGTGCTATAACACAGACACGGAGTCCGGTGAGGGGCTGCGAATATCAAATAAGGAGATGATGAGAAATGAACAAGGATTTTCACTACGAGGGAACTTATGCCGCCGCCTGCCTGGCGGGATTTTCCCCGGAGGAGGCGGGCAAGATTGCATGGGCGGCGCAGACCGTAGACGAGTGTACGGAGAGTAAGCTGAAAAAGCACTACGATAAGCTGATGTGCTGGGACCCTGTATTCACCTGCCAGGAGACGTCGGAGATCGCGTTTGCGGAGGGGCACATTTTGTCCGACGAAACAGACGGCGCTCTCTGCAGGCTTAGGAAGATCTGGATGTGTTTCCACTTCCTGCCGGGTAATATTAGAGGGCAAACGTACTATACGGAGTCGCCAGAGCTGGCAGGGGAGCGTGATATGCGGGATTTTCTTTGCCTGTGCCAGCCAAACGGTGATCTTGTCCGGGAGATCGCGCAGCACATGGTGGATGAGTATCGGGAGGGGGAGCAGGCAAAGGAGCTGCTGATCAAAATCGGGCTCATTATGCATGTGATTGCAGACACATGGGCGCATCAAAATTTTGCCGGAACCCCCAACGCGAAGATCAACGATGTCTCGGAATTCAGTAATGTTAAGCCGCCCAGCAGCAGTATAACGGGCTACGACGGCTCACACACGCCAGGGGTGGGGACGACCTACTCAGTGTCTTATCTCGGACACGGAAGGGCAGGGCATAATCCGGATTACGGATGCCTGACCTACAGATATAAAGCTGCGTGGTGCAAGGAGAAAATTGTGCGGGATGGGCCGAAAACCTTCTGCGAGGCCTTCGGGCAGATGGTATATGTTCTGAAATCTATTAAGGAAGGGACGGCGATTGACCTCAATGCGCAGCCGGAGGCGGAGGGTCAGCCCTGGTTCGATATAGTCAAGGCCATCGTCAGCGTTCCCTTTGCGGACCAGTCAGCGGTCTGGAGGACAGAGAATCTCAATTTGGTTGATTTTAGCGGGCTGGCCCAATATACATTCGCCGGGGCAGGCCGGAATATGCGGTATTTTCAAAAGTATGCCAGAGAACATCAGGCTCTGGTGCTCGGATGTCTGGAGGCGGAGGGAAATATCGTAAATACACGTTAATTTATGTAGAATGTCATTTTATCGGGCAATGCGGATAAAATGACATTTTTTATTTTTTTTATTAAATTCCGTTCCAGTTCCGGTTGAGTTCCGGAAGGATTCTGATGACGCGTGTTATGATGGCTGTGCAGTTGAGAAAACTGTACAGCCATGGCACAAATAAAGAATATGGAGGAAAAAACAATGTCAACAAACTACAAACTGAACGTGGAGAACCAGTCCAAAAATTATGGGAACATCTGTGTTTTCCAAACCCTTCCGGATCAGCCGGAAAACATTCTGAGCCTTGCGTGGTTTAGTAAGGCGGCGCACTCGAATACGAGCGTAGAGTTTCGGTGGAGTCTGGATTACAATTTCATGTGGTCGGATGAGGGCGTGTTAAAGCCGGGCGTAACCTTTAAGGCTTCGCAGGTGGTCGATGCGGATCCCTCGGATATCACGAAGAACTCCATCGGCTTCACCAAGGAGTATGATGCTTACCGGTTTGCAGAGACCATCAAGCCCACCCGGGAGGGAACGCTGGGGATCTATACCGACCAGACAGTTCCGCACGGAGAGGCATCCGTGGGTATCGGAATGTCCGGCAACGGCACCTTTGCCGTGACGGCGACGCCCAACTACAGCTTCCTGTTCAAGCCGCATCCGAGATACTGGGTGGTATTCGGAACCTATAAGGTCGGCGAGGTTATGGACATTGAGTCCATGTCCAACGCTGTGGAAATCGTGTTTGACCCGGGTATCTATGAGAAGAACCTGATTCTTCAGAGCGACAATACCTGGAAGCTTAACGGGGCATAAAGCTGACTGACGGAATGCCCGGATTGAAAAAAGTTTTCTTTTCGGGCATTCTGATGAAAGCGGGGTAGCGTGATGAACAAAGGCGAAAGTCGCGATTCCGGGGACATGATTCAGATCAACTGTTTTGGACGGCTTTCCATATGCTATGGCGGGCAGGAGATGGGAGTGCTCATGAAGTCGGCGAAGGCGAGGGAGCTGATCGCCTATCTGATGACCTGCCGCGGGGCAGCAGTGCGGAAAACGGCGGTCTGTACTGCTCTGTGGGAAAATTCATCCGAGAAGCACGGTCTTGACAATTTATACAAGCTTGTGGACAAGATCCAGAAAATGCCAATACCCTTTCTCATTGACAGATCGAAGGAAATGATTCAGCTGAAGCTGGACAATGTGCAGAGCGATCTGCTTGATTTCCTGAGACTGGCAAAGGATGCGGATAATATCAAAAATAAAAAGAAAGCGGTCCAGCTGTATCAGGCATCGCTTTTTGAGGAGGAGAATTATGAATGGGTCAGCGCAAAAGCCGCCGTTTACGATAATCAGGTAATAGAAATGCTGAGTGATATCAGAGATTATCACCTGCACCGGCAGGAGGAGAAGATTGCAAACTACTATGATAGATGGTTTGATATATACCTCTGAAAATAAAAATTAAATTTTTTTTTAAATGGGGGTTAAGATGTTCCGATTTCGCCCGATATATAAGGCAAGTAGGTAGTAATAAAACAACTCACAAACAATGATTGCAACAGGCAAGTTGCAAGGACATTCAAGGAGGAAAATCATGGTAGTACAGCACAATATGCAGGCGATGAACGCCAACAGAATGTTGAACGTAACAACAAACGGTCAGGCAAAGTCAACGGAGAAGCTCTCCAGCGGATTTAAGATCAACCGCGCAGCTGACGATGCAGCAGGTCTTTCCATCTCTGAGAAGATGAGAAAGCAGATCAGAGGTCTGGATCAGGCATCCACCAATGCACAGGACGGTATCTCCGCAGTACAGACGGCAGAGGGTGCATTGAACGAAGTTCACTCTATGTTACAGAGAATGAACGAGCTGGCAGTACAGGCGGCCAACGGAACCAACAGCGAGTCGGATCGTCTGGCAATTCAGAACGAGATTGATCAGCTGACAACTGAGATCGACCGCGTTGCCGAGACCACCAAGTTCAACGAAACATACCTTATGAAAGGAAATGGCAAGTCATCCACTGCAATTGTGTCTGCGAAGGATGCCGGACTTGATGGCCAGCTTGCAGGCATCGGAACCGGAATCGCTACCTTCACAATGACCGCGTTAAAGTATGGCGATACAATTTCCATCGGCGCGAGAGGATACACCATCGGAACGACGGTTGAATCTGTCCGCGACATCATTATTAACGGCACGAGCATTGCTAAGGGCAACGGCGTCGGCTCCATCATCTCCATCAACGGAACCGAGTACAAGATTGTTGCATCTCTGGCGGATGAGGTGGCTGAGGATAATTACCTCACGAAAGAGAACATCGCAGCGCTGGTTAAGGATACCGACAAGGTGGTAATCGGAACCCAGACCCTCGTGGCTATGACAGACGGCAAGCAGACGGTGGACGGAGATGAGGACGGTATCGGCGACAACGACGGTTCTGTTATCTCCGCAAAGAAAGCATACCAGCTGATCGCGGATGAGCTGCGCAAGGCGAGCTCCATCGGCGCAGACCCGGGACATGAGGCAACTGTAAGCTCGTCTACGTTCATGGGCAGCCCGGATTATGCAGTGGCTACACAGTACGCTTCCGATCAGACTCAGATCTCCTTCAAGATCACAGAGGGTGATGTTCAGATCAAGCAGGGTCTGCAGATTGGCCTACACGTAGGCGCTGACTCTGACGGAACCAACAAGATCTCCTTCACCATCGACACGATGGATTCTGCAGGACTCAAGATCAAGGGCATCAACGTTATGGATAAGACCGGCGCAAAGGCTACTTACGCAATCGACGCGATCGCAGAGGCGCTTGCAAAGGTTTCCGCACAGAGATCCGAGCTCGGTGCAATCCAGAACAGACTTGAGCACACGATTGCCAACCTGGACAACGTTGTTGAGAATACAACCGCTGCCGAGTCTCAGATCCGCGATACTGACATGGCAGAAGAGATGGTTGAGTACAGCAAGAACAACATTCTTGCACAGGCAGGACAGTCTATGCTGGCTCAGGCAAATCAGGCGACACAGGGCGTTATGTCACTGTTAGGCTAATAGATAAGCAAGCTTTTAAGGGGAGCGAGACCGCTCCCCTTTTTTGCGCAGGCCCACAAAAGGAAAATTTCCGGCAATGCCGGATGCGGGCTTGCCCGCTTTGTTCTCGCAGATCTGTATATGGAATATTATGGGGGTAAGTTTTGTGGCGGATAGAATACTGTTGACGATTGCGGTGCTGGCGTCGAGGAATAAGGCGGAGGTCAGGCGCTGTCTGAATTCACTGCAGCCTATCATGGAAAAAATCCCGAGTGAGCTGGTCATCGTAGATACCAGTCAGGATGCGTCGGTGCACACGCTGTGTCTGGAGTACACGGACCGTGTGGCGGAGTTTGTGTGGTGCAATGATTTTTCCAAAGCGAGAAATGTCAGTGTCGAGATGGCGAGGGGGGAGTGGTATCTGTTCATCGACGACGACGAGTGGTTTGTCGAATACGACGAGCTTATAGATTTCTTTCACTCCGGAGCATATAAAAAATATGGTTGTGCCAACTATATTCAGAGAAATTTTCATGATGCGCAGGGCGCTTTCTACAGCGACAGCTGGGTGTCGCGAATCATCAGGCTCTATCCGGAAACAAGATTCTACAGTAAAATACATGAGTACATTGCGCCGCAGATCGGGAAGTGCATCAATCTGCATCTGGTCGCCAACCATACCGGCTATATCGCACAGACGATGGAGGAAAAGCTGAAAAAATTTGAGCGCAATTATCCGCTGCTACTCCAGATGATGGAGGAGGAACCGAAGCGCCTGCGCTGGAGGGTGCAGATCATTCAGGAGCTCAACAATGTCCGCAAATGGGAGGAGCTGCAGAGGTTTTGCCAGGAGTCGCTGGGTGTTGTCACAGATTGCAGAGACCGGGATGACT
>CAZNQZ010000162.1:0-5190 GCA_964575245.1 uncultured Lachnobacterium sp.
CGTTCAAGAGTCCATACATTTTATTTTCGGCAAATACGAGTGTTAACAAGTATAATCCGCCGCCTTATTCCGCATGTTCCACAAGATTGATTTTCTTCCATTTTCCCTGCCGGAAGCGCAGATAGACTAACAGCGCCCCCAAAAGCCAGCTCACCAGCAGCGAAATAAAAATCGCGTCGGGATGACCGTTCGGCCAGTCTTTTGAACGGTTCAGACCGGCAATCAGGTACGCGAGGGGCACACGGATCGCCACCGTGGTGATCAATGAGATCACCATGGTCGAAATCGTATCTCCCGCAGCCCGTAAAATACCGCCGTAGATCTGCGTGATCCCCATCGCAATATAGCCCGCGGCGAGAATCTTCAGACCGCGCCCGCCCAGCGTCACCACGTTTTCATACACGGACGGGTCCGTGCTCTCCTGATTGATAAAAATCTCGATCAACTGCTTGCCGAACAAAAGCAGTGCCAGGACAATCACAAGCGAGGTCCCGAGGGCAAGCATGAGCGCCGCCCGCTCGCCGGACTTCACACGGTCATTTTTCCCCGCGCCGAGATTCTGCCCCACGTAGGTAGAGACCGCAAGCCCGAAGGTAAAGGCCGGCAGCACCGCAAAGCCGTCCACCCTCATAATTGCCACGTTGATGGCGGGTACAAAATCCCCCATCCGGTTCGTCAGGCTCTGGACAAAGACCAGCGCAAGAGAGAATACCGCCTGTGTCATGCCGGAGGGGATTCCCAGCTTTAAAATCAACTTCGCGGACAACAGATCGGGAACCAGAGATTTTCTGGTGAGCGTCAGGATATCCTTCATTCTCGTCAGGCGGATCAGGCACAGAATCGCCGAGACTGTCTGGGCGAGGATCGTCGCCCAGGCGACGCCCTGTACGCCAAGGCCCAGCCCTGCCACAAACCAGATATCCAGCACGATGTTGAGTCCCGCGGAAACCAGCAGATAGAGGAGCGGGTAAAAGCTGTCGCCAAGGCCCCGCAGGATTCCGGAGATTATGTTGTAAAAGGCCATGCCAAGAATGCCCGCAAAGGTAATCTGCAGGTAAGCCGTTGCAAGGTCTATGTATTTTTCCGGCGTGTTAATCAGCCCAAGCAGCGGGCGCGAGACGGGGATGCCAACCGCCATAATCACCAGCGATGCAATAAATACCAGCGTGACGGAGGTGCCGACGCAGACGGAGAGGCGCTCCCTGTCCTTCGCGCCGAAATACTGCGCCACCAAGATTCCCGCGCCGGTGGCGATGGCGATAAAAAGCACCAGAAGCAGGTTGATGATGGGGCCTGATACCCCCACCGCCGCCAGTGCGTCCACACCGTTGTAGCCATTGCGCTCCACCGTGCAGTATTTGCCCACGACGATGGAATCCACCGCCGAATAGAGCTGCTGGGCAAAATTGCCGATTAACAGCGGGAATGCAAACTTTGCAATCGCCTTCACCGGGCTCCCCACCGTCATATCCTGCGCGCCAAACAGACGCTTCACCTGCTCAAACATGTTCCAAATATCCCCTTCCGCTTCTATCGAATGTTCCTTGGATTCCTCCTGCGCGGTTGGACGCTCCAAGGAACATCCAACCTGACTCGCACAGGTGGTTAAATTTTCCGGTTGTCAATCACGCGCACTGCCTTGCCCTCGCTTCTGGCAATGGTCTTGGGCGCCACCAGACGCACCTTTGCATAGATGCCGAGCATCGACTTGAGTGCCGTCGTCAGGCCCTTCTCCATCCCCGCAATCTGTTCCCGATCTTCCGTGTAGCGCTCCGGCTGCGTCTCCACCACCACCTCAAGGGTATCGGAATTCTTAACCCGGTCTACAATAATCTGGTAGTTCGCGGGATATCCTTTATCCAGAAGTACGGTCTCGATCTGGGATGGGAATACGTTGACCCCCTTGACAATCAGCATGTCATCACTTCTGCCCATGGGCTTGCTCATCTTAACGTGGGTACGGCCGCAGGAGCATTTCTTCCTTGTAAGGACGCAGATGTCTCTGGTGCGGTAGCGCAGGAGCGGGAATGCCTCCTTGGTGATCGCGGTAAACACCAATTCGCCCTTGCTTCCCTCGGGTAGAACTTCTCCCGTATCCGGATCAATAATTTCCGCAATAAAATGATCCTCGTTGATATGCATTCCGGTCTGCTCACTGCACTCAAAGGCTACGCCGGGGCCGCTGGTCTCCGTGAGCCCGTAGATATCGTAGGCTTTGATCCCCAGCTTATTCTGAATATCCTGACGCATCTCCTCGCTCCACGCCTCGGCGCCGAAAATTCCGGCCTTCAGCTTGATTTTGTCCCTCAGCCCCCGCTCATGGATACTCTCCGCCAGAAACGCGGCATAGGAAGGAGTACAGCACAAAATAGTAGCCTCCAGATCAATCATGAACTGCAGCTGCCGCTCCGTATTGCCCGAGGACAGGGGGAGCGTCAGACAGCCCACCTTATGGCTGCCCCCGTTAAGCCCGGGACCTCCGGTAAACAGACCGTAGCCATAGCACACATGGCAGACATCCTCGTCAGTGCCGCCTGCCGCCACAATCGCCCGTGCACAGCAATCCTCCCAGAGGTCGATATCGTGCTGGGTGTAAAAAGCAACCACTCTGCGGCCTGTCGTGCCCGATGTGGACTGGATGCGGACGCAATCCTTGAGGGGCCTTGCCAAAAGCCCGTAAGGATAGGCCTCCCGCAGGTCATCCTTGGACAAAAAAGGCAGCTTATGCAGATCCTCCACCCCCCGGATATCTTCGGGCACAAGCCCCTTTTCCTCCATTTTCGCGCGGTAGTAGGGCACATTGTCCCACACATGCCGCACCTGCCTGACCAGACGCTCATTCTGCCACGCAAGAACCTGCTCGCGGTCCGCTGTCTCAATTTCTTTTTGATAATACCGTTCCATGTCACTGTTTCCCTTCTTTGTTTTTTTAACTATGTATCTCTATGCGTTCCAGCCAAGCGCAAAGGCCTTCCGGTTCATCTCCAGAAATTTTGGCGGCACGCTCTGCTCGATCGCATCCGCCCACTCCTCCTGCGAAAAGTCAAAATATTTGGCAAGCCTGCCCATCAGCACCAGATTCACTGCTTTGCTGCTTCCCGCCTGCTCCGCGAGAGCGAGCGCATCCAGCGTGTCAAGATTTCTTCCCTCTTCCAGCTTCTCCTTTAAATGCTCCGGATACACCGCATTGCCCGCGATAACAGGCATGGGATTAATCTGCTGGCTGTTTGTGATAATCCTGCCGCCCGGCTTTAAGTATTCCGTATAGCGGGCCGCCTCCAGAAGCTCAAAGGAGAGAATACAATCCGCCTCCCCCTTGTCGATAATGGGGGAACAGACCCTGTCTCCCCAGCGGACATAAGTGACGACACTTCCGCCCCGCTGACTCATGCCATGCACCTCGCTGACCTTCACATCATATCCCCTGCCAAGGAGCAGACGCCCCAGAAGCTTACTCGCCAACAGGGTGCCCTGTCCGCCGACACCCACAATCATAATACTCTTTGTCTCCATCTTTCCTCTCCTTCCGGCATGTGTGTGCTTCCCCTCCACTGCCCATTTTGATTACAGTGCATCAAACCTGCAGAGCTGGCTGCAGACACCGCAGCCCACGCAGAGCGTGGCATCAATTTTCGCCTTGCCCTCCTCCATGCTTATGGCGGGGCAGCCGATACTCATGCACGCCTTGCAGCCCTTACACTTATCCGAATCGACCGCAATCGGCCCCGGATGCTTCACATATTTAAGCAGCGCGCAGGGACGCCGGGAAATTATCACCGAGGGTTCATCCGCGGAGAGCTCCTCTTGAATCACCTTCTGACAAGCCTCCATGTCATAGGGATCCACCACTCTGACCCGCTGAATCCCGACCGCATGGCACAGGCTTTCCAGATCAATCTTTGCACAGGGATCACCCTTTAAATTGTATCCGGTGGTCGGATTCTGCTGATGCCCCGTCATGCCGGTAATCGAGTTGTCCAGAATAATCACGGTTGCATTGGAGCCGTTGTAGGCGATATTAATGAGCCCGGTAACGCCGGAGTGAATGAAGGTGGAATCCCCGATCACTGCAACGGTGTTTTTTGCCTTCTCCTCTCCTCCCGCCTTGACAAAGCCGTGGAGCCCGGAGACCGAAGCCCCCATACACACGGTAGTGTCAATGGCGCCGAGGGGCGCCACGGCCCCCAGCGTATAACAGCCGATATCTCCCAGCACCGTCAGCTTCAGCTTTTTTAAGACATAAAAGATGCTGCGGTGCGGACAGCCCGCACACATGACCGGAGGCCTGGCAGGAATATTTTCCTCCAGGGGCGCCCCTGTCTGCACTGCTGCGCCCAGCTTCTCCCGGACGTCATTCTGGCTCAGCTCCCCGATTTCGGAAAACAGCTCCTTCCCGGACACCGAAAGCCCAAGCTTTCTGCAATGCATTTCGATAAAGCTGTCCAGCTCCTCCACTACCACAAGCTTCTGCACCGAGGCCGCGAAATCACGTAACTTTTGCTCCGGCATCGGCCAGATCATGCCAAGCTTTAGCACCGGGTAGGTATCCCCAAATGCCTCCTTCACATACTGATAGCTGGTGGAGCTTGTAATAATGCCGCAGGAGGAATCCCTCCCGGGCTCAATCCGGTTGATGTCCGCCGTCTCCGCCCATTCCGTGAGCGCCCTTGTGCGCTCCTCCACAACCGGATGGCGGTTCTTGGCATTCGCCGGCATCATAATGTATTTCCCCGGGTTCCTCTCATACTCCCTCGCCTCAGGCATCACCCGCTCGCCAGTCTCCACCACGCTCTGGGAGTGGCTGACACGGGTGCACATCTTAATGAGAACTGCCGTGTCGTACTGCTCGGAGAGCTCATAGGCCAGCTTCGCAAAGCGGAGAGCCTCCGCGGAATCAGAGGGCTCCAGCATGGGAATCTTTGCCGCCTCTGCGTAATGCCTGGAATCCTGCTCATTCTGGGAGCTGTGCATTCCGGCATCGTCGGCCACACCGATCACAAGCCCGGCGTTCACTCCTGTGTAGGAAATGGTAAACAGCGGGTCCGCCGCCACATTCAGCCCCACATGCTTCATGCCGCAAAAGCTCCGCTTCCCCGCCAGGGAAGCCCCAAACGCCGACTCGAGCGCCACCTTTTCGTTGGGCGCCCACTCCGCGTACAGCTCCTCATACTGCGCCGCGCACTCCGTAAT
>CAZNQZ010000163.1:0-5170 GCA_964575245.1 uncultured Lachnobacterium sp.
ACGACTCCATCCTTGCACGGAAGCAGATGAAGGACATTATCAAAGCCCTTGGCACTCCTGCCTTCATTGAGGCAAGCGACGGACAGGAAGCGATCGACAAATACAAGGAAAACCGGCCGGATCTCGTTTTCCTTGACATTGTCATGCCCAAAAAGGACGGCAATGCCGCGATCCGTGAGATCATCGAATTTGATCCCGAGGCAACCATTATCGTCGCATCCTCTGTCGGCACACAGTCACAGCTCAAGTGCGCGCTTGAGACCGGGGCTCAGGATTTTGTTCAAAAACCGTTAGATAAGGATCAGATTTTCAACATTCTGAAGAACTTCCTTGAGAGGAGATAACCAATGTACACACAATTTTTTGGCAATTTCTTGATTGCAAACGGCTACATCACGCAGGAGCAGCTCTTCTGTGCCATGCAGAAACAGACCAACAAGCACACCAAGCTCGGTACCCTCGCCATGCATGCCGGTTACATGACCGCATCCGAGGTGGATGAGATCATCATCCAGCAGACGCATGCGGATCGCAAATTCGGTGAGGTCGCTATTGAGATGGGTTACCTGACCAACGAGCAGGTCATCTCCCTCTTAAAAACCCAGAGCCCGGATTTCCTGCTGTTGGGGCAGGTTTTGCTGGATGACGGCATTCTGACCAACCGGGAATTTGAGAAAATTCTGGCGGATTACCGCTCGCAGAACGAGCTCTCCGATCTGGATATGCTGGTTGAGGATCAGGATTCCATCTCAAAGCTGTTTGAAAATTTCCTGATTGTCTCGGAGGCCCCGCTCCCGTTAAAGAGCCGCATGTATATCGAGCTGCTGTTTAACAATTTTGTGCGCTTCATCGGCGATGACTACTCCCCGATCTTCATTGAGGAGATCCGTGAGTTCCCTGTAGAATGCTGCGTAAGGCAGGAAATTACCGGCAACTATTCCATCGTCTCCTATCTCTGCATGGACGAGCCTACGGCCGTTGCATTTGCCAGCAGCTATGTGGAAGACCACTTCTCAGAGTACGACGCCTATGTTCAGGCCTCACTGGAAGACTTTTTAAATCTCCACAACGGGCTGTTCATTGTGAATGTCTCGAACGACTCCTCCACCGAGCTCGTCATCGGCCCGCCGGAGCAGGTAGAGGCTCCGCTGCTTACTTTTTCACACACAACCTACCACATTCCGGTGCTGTACACCTTCGGGACCGTACACTTCCTCATGGAAGTCCTAAGGACAGACGAATAAACGGGTCATCCAAAAACCCCTGCCGAATGGCAGGGGTTTTTTCACTGATTCAAATTTCCGGAAAACCGATGATGAAATTAACGCTTCCCCAGAAACTGCCTGACCACATCAGGCATATCACAAACTTCACAGACCTTATCGTGCAGAACCGGCGCATTGCGGATTTCCTCAATCGCTTTCGGCACCCGAATGTTTCCAATCCTGGCGAGCTCATCCACCAGCTCAAAATCACCCATCGCATCATATCTGCCGTCAATGGCGGTCATCACGCTTCTGGTGAACTTGAAGGGGCTGGCCGTGCTGGCAATCACCGTCTTCGTCTCCCGATCCCCGGTATCCCTCCTGTACTTCTCATACACGCCGGATGCCACCGCCGTGTGCGTGTCCAAAATATATCCGGTATTTTCGTACATGGCACGGATGATCTCCGCCGTCTCCGCCTCGCTCGTGTAATTTCCGTAAAAATCACCCAGAGCCGCCCGCATCTGCTCCGTGATCTCATAACGACCGGTCTGCGCAAGCCGCTCCATCAGACCTGTATTTTTCTGCGCGTCCTCCCCGGCAATGCGGTAGATCAGCCGCTCCAGATTTGAAGAGATCAGAATATCCATGGAAGGCGAACTGGTCAGTACAAAGTCGCGGTTCCTGTCATAGATCCCTGTGGTAAAAAAGTCATAGAGCACCTTGTTCTCGTTGGAGGCGCAGATCAGCTTTGCGATGGGAAGGCCCATATGTTTCGCATAAAAGGCGGCCAGGATATTGCCGAAATTTCCGGTTGGCACAGCCACGTTGATACACTCATCCTCTGCGATCACGCCGTTTGCGTACAGCTTCGCATAGGCATAGACATAGTAGGCAATCTGCGGAACCAGACGCCCGATATTGATGGAATTGGCTGATGAGAGCTGATAGCCGGCCGCATTCAGCTCCGCCGCCAGCGCCTGATCACCAAAGATCTGCTTGACCCCGGTCTGGGCCTGATCAAAATTGCCGTGGATTCCCACCACAAGCGTGTTGTCCCCCTTCTGAGTCACCATCTGCTTTTCCTGAATCGGGCTCACGCCGTTCTTCGGATAGAACACAATAATCTTTGTCCCCTTCACATCCGCGAAACCCGCCAGCGCCGCCTTGCCGGTGTCCCCGGAGGTTGCAGTCAGAATCACAATCTCATTTTTCACCTGATTCTTGCGGGCTGAGGTGGTCAGAAGATGCGGCAGAATCGACAGCGCCATATCCTTGAACGCAATGGTAGCTCCGTGGAACAGCTCCAGATAATAAGCGCCCCCCGCCTCCGTCAGAGGGGCGATCTCCGGCGTGTCAAACTTGCTGTCATAGGCCCTGTCGATGCAGCCCTTCAGCTCCTCCTCCGTAAAGTCGGTAAAAAACTGCTTCATCACCACATAGGCGGTCTGCTGATATGTCATCCCTTTAAGCTCCTTAATCGGCACATCAAGGGACGGGATGCGCTCCGGCACAAACAGGCCGCCGTCCTCCGCCAGCCCCTTTAAAATGGCCTCGGAGGCAGTGAGCCTGCATTGACTGTTTCTTGTACTTACATACATGAGGTTCATAGTACGTTGATCTCCTGTCTATTCATTTTGTATATCCTTAAATTATACTGCGCACCAGTTAAATTTACGGTACAACCCGACTGCAGACTGTCAGCCAGTCACTTCCCCGAAAGCCTCACTGTAAATTCTGGCGGTCTGCAGTATAGTATCTATTCTATACATATCTCCATCAATAGTCAACACAGAAAAATTTGCCCAAAGGGTGCGCGTATGTTATACTGTAGACAATGAAACTGCACATCCATGCACAATTACCAACGGAGAAGCCATGCCCACAGGTGTATATACCACACGAAAAAAAGACGGAACGGTCTATTGCCGTTCCAACATCACATACCGCAACAAACATATCAGCCTCGGCAGCTACGACACGCAGGAGGAGGCACACAGAGCCTATCTGGCCGCCGCTGCGCTGCTGCAGCAGGAACCGCCGCTATCCGTCGAGGCCGCCCTCGATCTCTCCCTGTGTCTGCCCTGCGACAAGCTGGTGTCTCTCGTCAATTTCCGGGACAACGGGATGTACCTGCCCACCCCGATCTATCTGCGCAAAAATTATTTCAGCTATTACCTCGACAGCAATCAGGAGCTGAAATTCGATATCGACGACCTGTTCTATTACAGCAGCCATCGGATTATGAGCCGGCAGGGGCATCTGTATGTCAACGATTACGGGATGCAGGTCACACTGCAGAGCCGCTACGGGATCAAGAGCCATGCGGTCTGCGGGCGGGATTACGTCTTTGTCAACGGTGATCCCTCTGATTTCCGCTACTCCAATATCGAGGTCATCAACCCCTATTTCGGTGTGGCCCGCATCGAGAAGAACGGCGAATATCGCTACCGTGTCAAAATCCATCTCAGGGGGAACCACACCGTCGGCACTTACAAGAGCCCTCAAAAAGCGGCCATCGCCTACAACAAGGCCGTAGATCTCGCACATCGGGCCGGAATCGGCAAGGCGTTTCCCGAGAACTATATCGAGGGTCTTTCTCCCAGCGAGTACGCGGATATCTACACATCTATACCGATTTCACAGAAATACCTTGACTATTTATCGGCGTGTTCCAGTTAATTCTGGTTAATATAGTTCACCAGACCCTCGCAGTCGATGATTTTCTGCATAAAGGGCGGAAATGCCTGCCCCTTGAAGCTCTCCCCGGTAGTCACGTCGGTGATGACGCCGGAGTCAAAATCCACCTCCACCTCGTCACCCGCGCGGACCGCCTTCGCCGCCTCGGGACACTCGATGATCGGCAGTCCGATATTGATGGCATTGCGGTAAAAGATCCGCGCGAAGGTTTCCGCGATCACACAGCTGACCCCCGCCGCCTTGATGGAGATGGGCGCATGCTCCCTCGACGATCCACAGCCAAAATTCCTGCCGGCGACAATCAGGTCGCCCGCGCTGACCCGGTTCACAAAATCCTTGTCGATATCCTCCATACAGTGTACCGCCAGCTCCTTCGGGTCTGAGGAGTTTAAGTATCTTGCCGGAATGATCACATCCGTATCCACATTGTCTCCGAATCGAAACACATGTCCGTGTGCTGCTTTCATAATTTCTCCTTCCAAATATCCTGATTCCAGATTCTAATGCATCTATTTTCCTCAGGCCAGAACCTCCTCCGGCCCGGAAAGCCTTCCGGTCACGGCTGACGCCGCCGCCACCGCGGGACTCGCCAGATACACCTCCGACTCTACATGACCCATGCGGCCGACAAAATTGCGGTTTGTGGTGGAGACACAGCGCTCTCCCTCCGCCATTACGCCCATGTAGCCGCCCAGGCAGGGCCCGCAGGTCGGCGTGCTGACAATCGCTCCCGCCTCAATAAACGTGCGGATCAGCCCCTCCTCCATGGCGTCCAGATAGATCTGCTGGGTGGCCGGAATCACGATGACGCGCAGCCCCTTCTTTACCTTCCGGCCCTTTAAGATACTGGCGGCAACGCGCAGGTCATCCATACGGCCGTTGGTACAGGAGCCGATCACCACCTGATCAATGGGAATATCCCCCACCTCGTCGATGGTTCTCGTATTCTCCGGAAGATGCGGGAAGGCCACGGTGGGCTTTAAGCTGCCAAGGTCGATCGTGTACTCCTCGTCGTACTCCGCATCCGCGTCCGCCTCATACTCCGCGAAGGGACGGCTGCTGTGCTCCTTCATGTATGCACGGGTCAGGTCATCCACCGGGAAAATACCGTTTTTAGCTCCCCCCTCAATCGCCATGTTAGCGATCGTAAAGCGGTCGTCCATGGTCAGATACCGGATTCCGTCCCCCACAAACTCCATGGAGCGGTACAGTGCGCCGTCCACTCCGATTTTACCGATGATATGAAGAATCACGTCCTTGCCGCT
>CAZNQZ010000164.1:0-5146 GCA_964575245.1 uncultured Lachnobacterium sp.
GTGCTAAGATATGAATATAGTAATTAAAACTACATCATATTGTAAATAAAAACATATATTCCGGTAATAAATAATTCATTGTACAAGGAGGATATCTGTTATGTATCGGATTGTGATTGACAGCTGTGGAGAGCTGACGGAAGAACAGAAGAGAGATGGGCATTTCAGCACAGTGCCGTTGGAACTGGAGGTGGACGGGATTTTCATTCGGGACGATGAGAGCTTCAACCAGCTGGATTTTATCCGGAGGGTGAAGCGCTCGCTCCGCGGTCCCAAGTCCTCATGTCCGTCTCCGGAGAGCTATATGCGCGCTTATCAGGGCAAAGAGGAAAATGTGTATGTGGTCACGCTGTCCAGCAAGCTCAGCGGTTCGTACAACAGCGCCGTGCTGGGAGCCCGGCTGTACAATGAGGAGCATGAGGAGAAGAAGAATATCCACGTGTTCAACTCTCGCTCGGCATCCATCGGAGAGACACTGATCGGCTGTAAGGTTCAGGAGCTGGAGGAGAGCGGGATGGGCTTTGCGGAGGTGGTAAAGGGCACGGAGGAGTACATTTCCTCCATGAATACCTTCTTCGTGCTTGAGACGCTTGAGACGCTGCGCAAGGCAGGGCGCCTGAGCAATCTGAAGGCTCTGGTTGCGAGTACGCTCAATATCAAGCCGGTGATGGGATCGACGAAGGAGGGCGCAATCCAGCAGCTCGGCCAGGCGATGGGTATGACCAAAGCGCTCAAAAAGATGGTGGAGAATATGCTTGCGGTGACAAAGAACTGCGAGAACCGCGTGCTTGCCATTTCACACTGCAACTGCCCGGATCGCGCAGAGCTTGTAAAACAGATGATCGAGAAGCTGGCGAAATTTAAGAGGATTGTGATCCTGAACACAGCGGGCGTGTCCACCATGTACGCGAACGACGGAGGGATTATTCTGGCTGTTTAGGCTTAAAGCTACTTGAAATTGATTTGAGATCGAAGTACAATACGGAGAGGGCGGGAGACTGTTCTCTCCGTTTGCGCGCAAGGGGAGGAATGGGCATGGTAATATCTCCGAAGGGTAAATTTTGCATGAGCTGATGTTCAGGGATACAGGAGATCAGATATGGAATACAGCTATCAGGAAGTGTTGGACAGGATAGAAAACGCGCGCCGTTTTGGCAGACAGCCGGGAGTCGTTGTGACGGCGCGTGTCCTTGAGGCGCTGGGACATCCCCAGCGGGGCCTGCCCTTTCTCCATGTGGCGGGGACAAACGGGAAGGGCTCTGTGTGCGCCTTTCTGGCCTCGATCCTGCGGGGGCTGGGCCTGAAAACGGGGCTTTTTACCTCGCCGCATCTGGTGGATTTTCGTGAGAGAATTGCGATAGACGGACAGATGATCGGCAGGGAGGATGTGGCAAGGATTGGAAACCTTCTTCTCTCCATGGATTTTGGCGTGGAACTCACGATGTTTGACTACTGTCTGGCGATGGCAGTGTTGTATTTTCGCGAGCAGGGATGCGGGATCGCCGTGATTGAGACCGGGCTCGGCGGAAGGCTGGACTCCACGAACGCGCTTGGAAAACCGGAGGTTTCCGTGATCACCCGGATCGGTTATGACCACATGGCGCTGCTTGGAGATACCCTCACGGATATCGCGCGGGAGAAGGCGGGAATTTTAAAGGCCGGAGTGCCTGCGGTGTTTGCGCCGCAGGAGGCCGGGGTGCAGCGCGTGCTCTGCTCCCTGGCGGAGGATTCTCACGTTGTGTCAGAGGAGGAAATCCGTGCGGCGGAGTCCGTCCGTCCGGGGCTTTTGGGCGTACATCAGTGGGAAAACGCGGCGGTTGCGATGGCGGCGGCCCGCGCGCTGCGCGCACAGTGCATGGGGGAGCGTGGAGAGTCTGCTGTGTGCAGATGCCTTTCGGGGTTGTCTGACGAGGAATTTGAGCGGATTCTGGTACAGGGAATCCGGGGTGCCGTCTGGAGGGGACGCATGGAAATTCTCTCAGAGCGTCCGTTTTTGATGGTGGACGGCGCACACAACGGAAATGGAGTCCTGGCGCTTGCGGCGAGCCTTGAGTATCTCTATCCGGGGGAAAAGTTTCACTTTGTCATGGGGGTTATGGCTGATAAGGATTATGAGAACATGGTGGAGCGGCTTTTGCCGCTGGCGGATGATTTTTTAACCGTGACGCCGGAAGGCAGCCGTGCGCTGCAGGGGAAGGAGCTGGCGGCATACATCAAAGCCCGGGGGATTCCCGCGGAAAGCCTGTCCGGCGTGCCGGAGGTCCTGAAACACCTTGCACGGGAAGGACGGACGGTCGCCTTCGGGTCGCTCTATTTTATCGGGGAACTATTTACCAGAGTAAATTTTCACGGAGTTGTAGACAAATCGGAAAGATTGTACTAGAATATGTTCAAAATACAGTAGGAAAGGCTTTCTGCGACGAGGGCTGCAGTGAGCCGGAGATCGGAGGAGATTGAGATGGAAAAGAAAAATTTGGACTGGGCAAACCTCGGATTTGGGTATATGGTGGCGGATTACCGCTATGTCTCCAATTACCGGAACGGAAAGTGGGATGACGGTGAGATCACCACGGACTCCAACATCACACTGAATGAGTGTGCCGGGGTATTCCAGTATTCGCAGTCCTGCTTTGAGGGGCTGAAGGCATACACCACGGAGGACGGGCATATCGTGTGTTTCCGCCCGGATCTGAACGCTTCCCGCATGAAGGATTCCTGCGAGCGCTTAGAGATGCCGGTGTTTCCGGAGAATCGTTTCGTGAAGGCCGTTGAGGAGGTCGTGAAGGCCAATGCGGCCTGGGTTCCGCCTTTTGGCTCAGGGGCGACGCTCTACATCCGCCCGTACATGATTGCAACCAATTCCGTCATTGGGGTAAAGCCCGCGGATGAGTATCAGTTCCGCATTTTTGTGACGCCTGTCGGCCCGTATTTCAAGGGTGGGGCGAAGCCCCTCACGATCCGCGTGTCGGATTTCGACCGCGCCGCGCCGCACGGGACAGGCCATATCAAGGCGGGCCTGAACTATGCGATGAGCCTGCATCCGATCGTGGATGCACACAAAAAGGGCTTCGATGAGAATATGTACTTAGACCCCGCCACCAGAACCATGGTGGAGGAGACCGGGGGCGCCAACTTTATCTTTATCACAAAGGACGGCAGGTTTATCACCCCCAAGTCGGACAGTATTCTGCCCTCCATCACCAGAAGATCGCTGATGCATGTCGCGGAGAAGTATCTGGGAATGACGGTAGAGCACAGGCCGGTGCTGTTCTCCGAGGTGGAGGATTTTGCGGAGTGCGGACTCTGTGGCACGGCGGCGGTCATCTCCCCGGTGGGGAAAATCGACGACCACGGCAGGGAGATCTGTTTCCCGAGCGGCATGGAGGAGATGGGGCCGGTGACGAAAAAACTCTACGACAAGCTGACCGGTATTCAGATGGGCGAGATCGAAGGACCCGACGGCTGGGTACACACAATTATGTAGGGTGTGGCAGATGACGGAAGAGGAATGGAGAGCAAGAAGCCGAATTGAGAGAAGCCGGGAAAGACGCCGGAGACAGATGAGAATGAATTTATTTCTCGGCGCTGGGCTGCTGATTTTGACTGTTATTGTGATTGTTGTGCTGGCGGTGCTGGTGCGGCGTGACAAGGAAACTTCTGGCAGCGCTTCGTCGTTACAGACGCCCAAAGGGTCTGTCGCGGTACCGGAACCCGCGGTGAAGCAGGATCTGCTCCCCGTGAATGAGTATTCGAGGCCGGGTACGGTGCTTGAGGAGGTGACGGGCATTGTTGTCCACTACACGGCGAATCCAGGGACAAGCGCCAAGCAGAACCGGGATTACTTTGCAGGGCTTGCCCAAACCCACATTACCTCCGCCAGCAGCCACTACATCATCGGGCTGGAGGGGGAGATTATACAGTGTGTTCCCCTCGGGGAGATTGCCTATGCCTCCAAGCAGCGCAACGTGGACACGATTGCGATTGAGTGTTGCATTGAGGATGACACAGGGCAGTTTAACCGGCAGACCTACGATGCGCTGGTGCAGTTGACGGCGTGGCTGGTTTGCTGTTACGATCTGGATGAGGATGCCCTGCTGCGCCACTATGACGTGACTGGCAAAAACTGTCCCAAATATTATGTGGAGAACGAGAGCGCGTGGCTGTTGTTCAAGTCAGATGTCCGGGACTATATTAATAAAGAAGGCCGTTCGCAGTAATGCGGACGGCTTTTATGCACAGGCCCGAAAAATCTCCCCTACTCGATTGAGCAGACCCGAAAAATCTCCCCTGCCCGGTTACCCCTGAGGGCGGATCACATCGTTGATATAGTGGACCAGCGCGCGGTTGTTGATATAATAGTCCGGCAGCCTCATGTCGGTGCCGTCCTTTAAGTGTGCGCAGGTAGTGGTAGTAGTGGAGTAGGTATTCTCGTCAAACTGCTCAATGTATACAGATAAATGTGGTAAGCAGTACAAAAAAGCTGCGGATAAATTTACTCTTATTCATTCTCGGTGTCCTCCATTTCTTCGGCGTCGTGGTCTGCGGGTTCTGCGGGGTAGCCCGGCGCGGCTTCCATGCCCGGAATACCGCCGTCTTTCAGCATAGCGGAAAGCTCATGCGGGGAAAGGCGCATGGAGCGCACAAGCTGTACGATTTGCAGATTTTCCGCTTCGGTTTTCTGTGCTTCAAGCCCCCTTAATTTGTTCTGGTACTCGGTGATTTTCTCGCGGGTCTTTGCAATCTCCCTGTCGATACGTTCAATCTTGTTCATAGCCATAAATCAATTTCTCCTTTCAGATTTTCAGTTTTTAGTTCCAATTCATTAAGCCGTAGCCTTTGATACAGCCATAGTCAACGGGATAGCTCTTTATCTTGCAGGCGTCGCCGGAATTGCCCTCGACGGTATAGACGCGCTCCCCGTCCGTTCCGATAACAAGCCCTACATGGTCTGCGCTCCCGTCCCCGTCCCAGTCGAAAAAGATAGCGTCGCCGGGGGCGATATTCTCATAGCCCCTCGCGCCCCATTGCCCGCGTGACTGGAACCAGGGTACGCCCTGTGACTGGCACCCGGCAAAGCGCGGCTCGCTCTTTCCGGCTTGATTGTAGCACCATGAAACGAAACAGGCGCACCATTCCACGCGGCTGT
>CAZNQZ010000165.1:0-5145 GCA_964575245.1 uncultured Lachnobacterium sp.
GGACAAAAAGCAAAGGGCTATTCATTATTTTTTGTATTCTTCAAAGGACACGATCGCCTTGAACAAATCTCCGTCGATCTGAAGCGCCATATTTCCGTTCATCAGCGCGGCAAGGCTCTGCGCGATGGAGAGTCCGAGACCGCTCCCCTCCGTATTGCGCGAACTGTCCCCGCGGACAAAGCGCTCCATCAGCTCCTCGCTGCTGATGTTTAGGCGGCTCACGGAAATGTTCCGGAAAGTCATAATCACCATGCCGTGAAAAACCTCCAGGTCTATATACACCCGCGTGCCGGGCATGGTATATTTGCAGATGTTGCTCATCAGATTGTCCAATATCCTCCACAGATGCCGCCCGTCCGCCATAATGAGGGCCGGCGCCTCCGGCTTTGTCACGATGAGCTCCAGCTCCTTCGCGTCCGCCCGGTCCCCGAATTCCCCCACCGCCTGGCTGAGCATAACTCCGGCGTCACAGACCTCGAGATTCACTGGAAGGTTTCCCGTGGACGCCTTCGACGCCTCCATCAGATCCTCGATCAGCTTTTTGAGGCGGGCGGACTGGCGGTCCAGCACAGCCATGTACTCTAAGAGCGTCTCGTCCTCTATCTTCTGCTTCTTCATCAGATCCACATAGTTGATGATGGAGGTCAGCGGCGTCTTGATGTCGTGGGACACATTGGTGATCAGTTCAGTCCGAAAGCGCTCGCTTTTAATCCTCTCCTCCACCGCCAGCGAAATTCCGCTGCCAACGCTGTTTAAATTTTCTCCATGGCGCTTAAACTCCCACAGCATCCCCTTCGTGTCTATGGGTTCGCTGTAATTTCCACTGGCGATCCGCAGGCCGCCCTTTTTCAGGCTGCTCATCTGACAGAGAAAATACACAAAAACCGGACATTCCACCAGCTTAAACAGAAAGAACCCCCAAAACAGCAGATTTCCCACAATCCAGAGCTCCGCAAACGAAACGGCACAATAAAACAGCACTCCCTTGGCAGTGAGGGGCCAGTCACTTTTCACCGTCCGCCACAGCACTACCAGCGGCCTTCCGATATAGTAAAGAACCGTGTAGCGCCAAAATTTCTTTGCCTTGATGCGGGCGGCAACCCCCATGCAGAAACAGAGGCAGACCAAAATGCACAGCGCCGCGCTAAATACGGCAGTCCCCAGCGCAAACTCCGCGCCGACATTCCCGTAGCCGACTCCCTCCAACGCGCCCGCGATGATCGCCCCCAGAGCAAACAGCAGGCAGATCGCCGCGAAAAAATATATTCCGAAAGCAACGCGGTCCGTCCAGCGCAGATGAATCCCGCCATCCTCCGTCCTGTGCCCGGACGCACTCATCAGAAATACAAAGCAGATTAGAAAAAGAATTCCCGACGCCGCAAGCCAGTAGCCGCAGGTCCGCCGGAAATCACAAATCTGCCTTGCCAGCTGCGCCGCATCGACGGTATAATCCCGCAGGCCGCACTGCAGTGTCCCTCCCTCGGGCAGTTTCACCCCTTCGGTATCGTTCCACAATCTGCCGGGCGACAGGTATACCGTATAGGTTTGAAGAGTTTCCTCCTCTCCCGTTCCTCCCCATTCCCAAACCCGGTAATTCGAGCGCGTCCCTGTCAGGGCGTCGAGAAAGCTGTTTGCATCATAATAAAAATAGCGGTCCGACGACAACGCCACCAGACAATGTCCCCCATCCACCGACGGGTCGTTTGAATATACCTGTTCCTCCGCCAGCAGCGTCCCATCCGCTTTGACCTTACGACTGACCAGTGTATAGCGGATATTTCCGCCCTCCAGCACATCCGCCCCGACGACCGTCCCATCCTCATCGCTGATATTCTCAAACAGCACCGCCCCATAGGTCTCAAGCAGCTGCTCGTCCAGCTGCTGTTCGATGTTCACCTCGGATTCCCTCAGGCTGCTCTCCGTCCCGAACATCAGCATTGCCAGCCCGCAGAAGGCCGCCACACTCCCGAATATGACCGCCAGAAGCATTGCCGCAGATTTGATCCAGATATTTCCCTGTAGCTTTTTCATTTTTCATCCTCCATCTTGTATCCCCGGCCCCATACGACCTTCAGAAAACGAGGCTCCGCGGGATTGTACTCCAGCTTTTCCCTCAGATGACGGATATGTACCGCCACAGTATTCTCCGTGCCATAGGGATTATCGTCCCACACTTTCTCATAGATCTGATTGGGCGAGAACACCTCCCCGGGGTGCTCCATGAGCAGCTTCAAAATGTCATACTCCGTCCGCGTCAGGTTGACAGTCTCGCCGTCCAGCGTCACCTCCTTGGACTTGTCATCCAGCTCGATGCCGCCGATAGAGAGTCTGGATTTCACCATCTGACCGCTTCCCAGGAGCATATAGCGTCTGAGCTGGGACTTTACCCTCGCCTGCAGCTCCACGGGGTTGAAGGGCTTCGTGATATAGTCATCCGCCCCCACCGTCAGGCCCAGCACCTTGTCAGTGTCCTCGCCCTTGGCTGTCAGGAGAATCACCGGGACATTGGATTTTTCCCGGATTTTTACCATGGTCTGGATTCCGTCCATTTCAGGCATCATAATGTCCATGAGCACCAGATGAACGTCCTCCCGCTCCATGACAGCCAGCGCTTCCCGCCCATTGTACGCGGAAAACACCCGATAGCCGTCGCTTGTCAGATAAATCTCCAGCGCCGACACAATATCCTTCTCATCGTCGCAAACTAAAATATTGTACATCTCATACCCTCCGAAAAATACGGCACAAAAAAACCGTTACAATGCCTGTCATGCTCCCATTGTAACGGTTTTCTTATGAATTTCCAACCGGTAAACCGATTAAGATTTTATGAAGTTCTCGGATTACTCAACCTTAGCGGCATCCTCTGTCTTTTCCTTGGAGGCATAGTATTCCTCAAACTTCTTGTTTGCCGCCTCAAGCGTCTGCTTGCTGATATCGGGGAGATCCCTGCCCCACGCCTTCGTGGCGAGCTTGAATCCCTTCTCCATCGCAGCCTGCATTTCCTTCATTTTGTCCACATCATCGCCGGCCAGCGCGCTCGCGAAATCAAACAGACGCTCAGAGGTCTGCTTTACTCCGTAGTAGCCGTCCTCAGAGATATCCTGCTGCGCCTGCAGCTTGGTCTGGGCATCCACAGTGAAGTCACCCTTTGCCAGAAACTTCCACATATCGTTGGCGTTGGCAAAGGTGGTCGCCTGCTGGGAGAACATTTTCTGAACCATGCTCTGGAGCTGGCTCTGGCGGTTCTCCTGATCCGCCTTTAATTTCTGTACCAGCGACGCCCTCTCCTGCGAGCTCATTTTGTTAACGGAATAGGTCGCCTTCTTGGAGGTATCCTCCGCCTTTCCAGACGGCTCGAAGACGACGCCGGATGACGCCTTGTCATCCTCCTTGGACTCTGTCTTACCCGCAGTGTCTGCCGCCGCGTTCTCCTGGGCGGGTGCTGCCGCCGCATAAGCCGCGTAATTCTTCTCACTCGCCGCATTTACATTTCCCGCTGCACTCACACTCATACACTCATCCTCCTTGACATTCGATGACAGCCCGAAGCCGGCTCCAAACATGCTCCGCATATTCAGGGGTGTAAGCCAAATGAAATTTCACACACAACGCCTGCCGTGAAATTCCCCCCGGCTCCGGACAGCTTTAAATTGCTATATTCTACCTACTGTACTTTTTATCGGCAAATCACAGGGAAATCTTAATCCCTTTTTCTAAATTTTATAAAATTTTCCAGATTCTATGCCCTGTGGAGCTTGTCGGCGAGGCCGACCACCCTTCGGACAGCCTCCACTGTATTCTCGTGGTTTCCAAAGGCCGTCAGGCGGAAATATCCCTCTCCGCTGGGGCCAAAACCGGAGCCAGGCGTGCCCACGACGTTTGCCTCCTCCAGCAGGTAATCGAAAAATTCCCAGGAGGTCATGCCGGACGGGGTCTTGAGCCAGATATACGGGGCATTCACGCCGCCGTACACCTCATAGCTGGCGGCCAGCCCTTCCTTGATCGTCCTCGCGTTGTTCATGTAATAGGCGACCTGTTCCTTCAACTGTGCCTTGCCCGCCGCCGAGTACACCGCCTCACCGGCCCTCTGCACAATATAGGGAGCGCCGTTGAACTTTGTCCCGTGGCGGCGCGCCCACATAGCGTTCAGCGAGACATCCCTGCGCTTTAACTCCTTCGGGACGACGGTAAAGCCGAGGCGCACCCCGGTAAAGCCCGCGTTTTTCGAGAAGCTGCGAAGCTCGATCGCGCAGGTTTTTGCCCCCTCACACTCATAGATGGAGTGTGCGACATCGCTCTCGCTGATATAGGCCTCATAGGCCGCGTCGTAGATAATGACGGCTCCCGTGCGGTTCGCGTAATCCACCCACTCCTGCAGCTGGCTTTTGGTCAGCGTAGTCCCGGTCGGATTGTTCGGAAGACACAGATAGATGATGTCCGGCGTCTCCTTCGGGAACTCCGGCACAAAGCCATTGTCTGCCGTGCAGGGCATATAGATCACGTCGCTCCAGGTCTCGCTGGCACTGTCATAGGTTCCCGTCCTGCCCGCCATTACATTGGAGTCCACATAGACGGGATACACGGGATCACAGACGGCAATGCGGTTGTCCACAGAAAAGATTTCCTGAATATTGCCGGAATCGCTCTTCGCGCCGTCCGAGATAAACACCTCGTCCTCCGCAATATCACAGCTCCTCGCCCGGTAATCATTTTCCACTATCGCGTGGCGCAGAAATTCGTAGCCCTGATCCGGCGCGTAACCCCGGAAGGTTTCGGCCTGTCCCATCTCGTCCACTGCCCTGTGCAGCGCCTCGATGATGGCAGGCGCCAGCGGCTGGGTCACATCACCGATCCCAAGGCGGATCACCTTCCTGTCCGGATTTGCCTCCTGATAAGCCTTCACCTTTTTGCCAATCGTGCTGAACAGGTAACTGCCCGGCAGTTTCTGGTAATTGTCATTGATCTGAATCATTGGTTTTCCTCTCTTTCTTATAAAGTAACAGGATACTGGCGGATTCCTCCACAAACCCGATCCCATTGTCCATGCTCAGTTTCTGGATATAACGGTGCGCCTCCTCCTCCGTGAGCTGCCTCCTCTCCATCAAAAGCGCCTTCGCCTCTGTGATAACAGCGATGTCCTCC
>CAZNQZ010000166.1:0-5121 GCA_964575245.1 uncultured Lachnobacterium sp.
GGCGTAGAGCGTCAGGTACTGAATGCCGATCTCATATGCCTCCCGGCAGATATCCTCCACATTCTTCGCCCCCGCGGTGTGCCCGTAATTGCGCGGCATCCCTCTGTTCTTCGCCCAGCGCCCGTTGCCGTCCAAAATAATTGCGACATGCTTTGGTATGTTCATGTTCCTGTCCCCTATACGACTGAAAAGGGACATGCCGACGGCAATGCCCCTGATCACTGTTGATACACGAGTTAAACTGTAAGAATTTCCTTTGACTTCTCGTCCACGGCTTTGTCGATCTTCACCACATACTGATCGGTCAGCTTCTGGATGCCATCCTCCAGATCCTTAATTTCGTCCTCGGAGATATCCTCACTTTTTCCGAGCTTTTTAAAGTGATCCATCGCATCCCTGCGGATATTGCGAACCGCCACCTTTGCATTCTCGCCCTTTTTCTTGATATCCTTAGCAAGATCCCTGCGGCGCTCCTCCGTGAGCTCCGGGAACACCAGACGGATCAGCTTCCCGTCGTTTGTCGGATTGATTCCCAGATCGGACATATTGATCGCCTTCTCGATCTCCTTCACCATAGATGCCTCCCATGGCTGGATCTGGATCATCCGGGGTTCCGGAACGCTGACATTGGCAACGCTCTGAATCGGAGTCGGCGTCCCGTAATAATCTACGCGAAGCTTGTCGAGCAGATGCGGGTTTGCCCGGCCCGCGCGGATGCCCGCAAACTCATCATCCAGATTTGCCAGTGTCTTGCCCATTTTATCTTCGTACTGATCTAATCTCTTATCCATAACCCTAACCTCTTCTCAATCTACAACGACCTTGGTCCCGCTGAAACGCCCGCTCACCGCGTTCACAATGCTGTCTTCCTCGCTCAGCCCGAACACATA
Source organism: uncultured Lachnobacterium sp. (assembly GCA_964575245.1). Classification (GTDB taxonomy): domain Bacteria; phylum Bacillota; class Clostridia; order Lachnospirales; family Lachnospiraceae; genus Roseburia. The sequence goes on from CAZNQZ010000166.1 coordinate 891, forward strand.
CATCGGCATCCGGTTCTCCATGCACATCACGGAGGCAGTCAGGTCAACCACGGCAAGCTTCTTTGCAATCACCTCGTGAATGGAGACCTCATCGTATTTCTTCGCCCCCGCATTCAGCTTCGGATCACTGTCATACACTCCGTCAATCGCCTTGGCGAGATAGATTCCGTCCGCCTCGATCTCCACAGCCCGCAGCACCGTCGCCGTATCCGTGGAAAAGTAGGGATGCCCCGTGCCTCCGGCAAAAAAAACTACCATGTCGTGAGCAAAATACTTGTTCGCACGGTCCTTGGAAAACAGTTTCGTCATGGAACCGCATTCAAAGGGGGTAAGCACTGCCGTCCGCATTCCGACTGATCGGAAAATCTCCGACACATAAATGCAGTTCATCACGGTTGCAAGCATGCCGATCTGATCCGCCTTCACGCGGTCAATGGTCTCGCTTGTTCTTCCGCGCCAGAAGTTTCCGCCTCCGATCACGATCCCGACCTCCACGCCATTGTCCGCCAGCTTTTTCACCTGACGCGCGACCGCAGTGACGGTCGGCTCATCAAAGCCCTGGCGCTTTTCACCTGCCAGCGCCTCTCCGCTCAGTTTCAGCAAAATTCGTTTCTTCATCCGGCATCACCTCCGCCCGGCAACACATGCTATTTATTGTCGAAAAGCCCCTGTACGTCAATGTCTGCGTAGCACTGTGAACAGAATCCCTCGATCACGGCGCCGTTGTTGATCTGTACGGAGCGCGACTTGATATTGCCCATCACAACCGCTGAGGTATCCACAACCACAGGTCCCTGTACGTCGATATCTCCCTTAATCGCGCCCGCGATGACGGCGGATGCGGCAGAGATATTTCCGATAATGACAGAGCCCGCACCAATCTTCACGGTGCCTGAGCTGATCACCTCACCCTCGATTTTTGCCACGTCCGCAAAGAACTCGCTGGCGGAGCTGTTGCCGTTGATCGTGCCGGTCACGGACAGCTTTCCGCTGCAGGTCACATTGCCGTTGATGGTCCCCTGAATTTCAAATGAGCCTGCGGTAGACAGGTCTCCGGTGATTACGGTGCTGGCAGTGATCACGGTCGTCTCGTCACTCACCTGTCCCATCACCGGACTTACATTTCCTCTTACGATCTCACTCATAATGCTTCTCTCTCCCTGTGCTGCTGCAGGACGCTCCTGCGTTACTTTCTCCTTTGCGGGTTCAAGCGGAGGAAGCTCTCTCCCCGCCGGTGCACTGTTGACATTCTCCAAAAGCCCATCCAGCTTGGAGAGCTCACTCTGCACATTCACGCCCTCACTCAGCGTATCCACGACCAATGACCCGTCGCGGCCCTGCTGCGCCTGCGCCTCCGCGCCCGGCATCATCTCATTCACTGCCTGCGAGAAATCCTCTTTGAAATCCTTAAATAATCCCATGGTGTATCCTCCATACTCATTCTATTCAACAGTATCAGCCTTGATATATTGAATCACTGTTGTATTTTCATCAATCGGCAGGATCTTCGTCTGCATGTCCTGCAGGCTCTCAATCAGCGGCCCGAGAGCCTCCACCGTTGTTGACTTGTTATCGCCGTCATGCAGGAGCACGACCGAGGTTTTATAGCGGGATACCCCCTCCGTCACATTGGAGATGATATCCTCCGCAGTATAGCCTGCCACAGCGTCTCCACCCGAGACATTCCAGTCAAAATATGCGATTTGCTTCTGGTTTAAGACGCGCACGAACTCAACCATGTCCACATTGCTGATCTCATTGCCGCTGCCGCCCGGAAAGCGGTAATATTTACTCGCAATCCCGGTCACCTCCTCAAGAAGGGATGACAGCTTATCCAAATCCCGCTCAAATGCCTCCCTGGACGCATAGAGCGTGCTGTAGCTGTTCGAGTAGGAGCGCATACCGAGTGTGTGCCCTTCCGTGACAATCCGCTTATACACTCTCTGCATATCCTCCGACTCGTCCCCCACGACAAAAAAGGTCGCGCGCACGCCATGCTCACGCAAGACATCGAGGATCGCTTCGGTATTTTTGTTCGGCCCTCCGTCAAACGTCAGATAAACCAGATGCTCGTCCCCGGCCACCGCCATATTGTCCGGCGAGTCGATTCCCGTCTTCACCTGTCCGGAAACATCCGGGGGAACGCTGTCCGGCGGCTTCTGCGTCAGATCCGACTCGAGTTTTGCCTGTGCCTCCTCCAGCTTTTGAATGCCCTGTTCCATCCGGTCGAGTTTGCGATGCAGGGAAACGACCTGAACCGTCAGAACTATGATTGCCAAAAACGAGATCAGAATCCAGCCGAAGATCACAAGAATAATCCCAATCTTGATCCGGTTGACCCGCGCCCGCCTCAGGCTCTGCTGCCCGGACGCGCCAGTGTCCTTTTCATTCATATGTTTCCTCCAACGGAAAATATCCTTTTATATTCTACCACATTTTTCATTAAAGTAAAGAAAAATTTTTGTTGACGGACAAGAATGCCAAAAACCCTGCAAGCGGCACATTCACACCACTTACAGGGTTTCTTATTCACAAAAAATTCTGCAGGGCACGCCTATGCGTTCATCTGGGCGGCAACCTCAGCCGCAAAATCCTCCTGCTTCTTCTCAAGGCCCTCGCCGGTCTCAAAGCGGACAAAGCGCTTTACGGAAACCTCCGCGCCCACAGCCTTCGACACCTGTGCAAGGTACTGGCCGACCGACTGCTTTCCGTCCTCAGCCTTGACATATACCTGATCCACCAGACAGATCTCCTTGAGCTCCTTGCTGACACGGCCCTCGATCATGCCGGCGATCACCTTCTCCGGCTTCTGGGACTCCTTCGGGTCGTTCATGATCTGCGCCCGGAGAATCTCCTTCTCGTGCTCAATATAATCCGCGCTGACCTCGTCACGGCTCACATACTTCGGATTTAAAGCCGCGATCTGCATCGCAATGTTGGTCATTGCGGCCTTCACCTCATCGTTGACCACAGAGGTCTCCGCGTCCACGATCACAGCGATTCTTCCGCCGCCGTGAATATAGGATACAACGCATCCGTTCTCCTCAGCCACCTTCTCAAAACGGCGGATCTTTAAATTCTCACCGATCACGGCGATTTTCTCAGTCAGTGCCTCCTGAACCGTCTTGCTGTTGTCCATGATCCACTGTTCCGCCATAAATGCATCCATATCAGCGGCACCGGAATCGAGCGCCTGCCGGGCCACCGCGTCCACAAACTCGCGGAAGGTCTCGTTCTTGGCCACAAAGTCAGTCTCGGAGTTGACCTCCACAACCGCCGCGGCGCCATCACCTGCCGCAACCGTGCAAAGTCCCTCAGCCGCAATGCGTCCCGCCTTCTTCTCCGCCTTTGCCTGCCCGTTCTTTCTCAGGTACTCGACCGCCTCATCCATATCGCCGTTTGTCTCATTCAGCGCTTTTTTACAATCCATCATGCCCGCGCCGGTCATCTCGCGGAGCTCTTTTACCATAGCAGCAGTAATTGCCATCTTATTATCCTCCAAATTCTATCTATTCAACGCAATGCTTACGCCTCGGCAGCCAGCTCTTCCTCGTCCGCATCCACGCTCTCCGTCTCAGCAGGAACTACGTTCTCCACTCCCTGCTTCGCCTCGATGACAGCGTCCGCCATCTTGGATACGATCAGCTTCACCGCACGGATGGCGTCGTCATTGCCCGGGATCACATAATCCAGCTCATCCGGGTCACAGTTGGTATCCGCGATGCCGATCAAAGTGATGCCCAGAGAGTGCGCCTCCTGAATGCAGATTCTCTCCTTCTTCGGGTCAACGACAAAAATTGCGTCCGGAATGCGCTTCATTTCCTTGATACCGCCAAGGTTGCGCTCCAGCTTCTCCCACTCCTTCTTCAGCGCGATAACTTCCTTCTTCGGAAGCACGTCAAAGGTTCCGTCCACTGACATCGCCTCAATCTCCTTCAGACGCTCGATCCGGCTCTGGATCGTGCGGAAGTTGGTGAGCATGCCGCCCAGCCATCTCTCGTTTACATAGTACATGCCGCAGCGCTCCGCCTCAGTCCTGATCGCGTCCTGCGCCTGCTTTTTGGTTCCGACAAAAAGAATTGTCCCACCCTGTGCCGCCACGTCAGAGACTGCATCATAAGCCTCGTCCACCTTGTCCACAGACTTCTGCAGATCAATGATGTAGATGCCGTTGCGCTCCGTGTAAATATACGGAGCCATCTTCGGGTTCCATCTTCTTGTCTGATGTCCG
>CAZNQZ010000167.1:0-5109 GCA_964575245.1 uncultured Lachnobacterium sp.
CTGGATGAAATCATCACGGTCTCGGACGACGAGCTGATCGTGAGCTTTCTGGACATGGTGGAAAACCACAAGATGATCGTCGAGAATTCGGGCCTGCTCACGGTGGCGGCGCTCAAGCATCTGGATGTGACGGACAAGCGGGTGGTGGCAATTTTGAGCGGCGGAAACATGGATGTGATCACGATGTCCTCTGTCGTGCAGCAGGGGTTGATTTTCCGCGACCGCATTTTCACTGTGTCCGTGCTGCTGCCCGACAAGCCGGGAGAGCTGGCAAAGGTGGCGGAAACCCTCGCCGCGGAGCAGGGCAATGTCATCAAGCTCGAGCACAACCAGTTTGTGTCCACGAACCGCAATGCGGCTGTGGAGCTTCGGATCACGCTGGAGTGCTTCGGAACTGAACACAAGAAGCAGATCATCAAGGCGCTTGAGCGCAGGGATTACAAGCCGAAGACCGTGCGCACAGTGATCTGACCGTTACCATTGACACAGGGGGCCGTATGGACTACAACATTAATTTCCCGCATCTTCACATTTATCTGGAGCACGTGGGCAAAAACATTATGGTTGGGAATTTTCCCATCGCGTACTACGGGATCGTCATCACGATCGGGATGTTCGCGGGGATTTCAATCGTCGCATGGATGGCGAGACGCACGGGGCAGAGCGAGGACACCTACTACGACATGGCGATTCTTGCCATCGTATGCTCCGTGATCGGCGCGCGCATCTACTATGTCATTTTCCGCTGGGATCAGTACAGGGATGACCTGTTAAGTATTTTCAATATCCGTCAGGGAGGGCTTGCGATCTACGGGGCGGTGATCGCCGCGATCATAACCGTGTTTCTCTACACAAGGAAAAAAAAGCTGCCCTTCGGGCTGATTGCGGACACGGCGGTGATTGGTCTGGTTCTGGGACAGGCGATCGGGCGCTGGGGCAATTTCTTCAACCGGGAGGTGTTCGGCGGCTACACGGACGGTCTTTTCGCCATGCAGCTTCCGGTCTCCGCGGTGCGCGCATCGGACCTGACGGAGGAGCTCATCGAGCATGAGGTGATTGACAGCGGCGTGCGCTACATACAGGTGCATCCGACGTTTCTGTATGAGTCGCTCTGGAACCTTGCGCTCCTGTTCTTTTTGATACGCTACACGAAGCACAAAAAATTCGACGGTGAGGTGCTGCTCATGTATCTGATCGGCTACGGCGTCGGGCGTTTCTGGATCGAGGCGATCCGCACGGATCAGCTCTACATTCCCGGGACCACCTGTCCGGTGTCCATGGTGCTGGCGGCTGTTCTCGTGGTTATCGCCTCTGCATGGATTGTGATCTGGCATGTGAAAAACCGCCGGACGCGCAACGCATCTGAGACGGAGTGAACAGGTACACGGACAATTGATATTGGGAAGGGAGATTACTATGGTTGAAATCAGGGAAAACGAAGTTGCTTATCTGCTCGCCTACACGAGAGAAGCGGAGCCTGACGCATATCCGAGGGGGCTGGCCTCAAGCCTTCATCTCGCCTGCAGCAGAGACGGGGAGTATTTTACTCCCCTGCACGAAAATTACGGAATTCTCTTCGCGTCCGGAGAGATCAGCGCAAAGGACACCATTGTTCCGAAGGGCATAAAGCATCCGTGGATCTTTTCCCTGGCGGGAGAGGGGTACGGGATTCTGGCCGTGCGCGTGGAGGAGGACGGCAGCCGGGACGACGCGATGCGCGGTCGGGTGTTGTTTTGGACGACGCTGGATTTCGCGGAGTTTGCTGAGCAGACGCCTCTTGCGCTGTCGGAGGATGCCTTCGTGGAGGAAGTGCAGTGCCGCTATGACGAGGGGGACAAAACCTATCATATCCTCTGGAAGGACGAGGGCGGATGTCTTCGGGAGTCGGTGTCGGTTGACCTGTGTGCCGCAAAGGTGCAAAGGGGGCAATCTGCGGAATCGGGTGGCGAATGGGCAGCCGCGGGGGAGCCGAAGGGAATCCCCGGCGCACAGGTTGGCTGCCGCATCGCAATAGACAGCCGTCTTGCCGACCGTGTGAGGGGCAGGTGGAGCAGGATCTGTCAGACGAAGCTTCTGGTACCGGAGTCCGTGTGTGTATCCGGTCGGGAGGAGCTGGAACAGGTGGGCGCGGTGGCGGTCTACTCGGACGGGTCCTCTGTCGAAAAAAGGGTGGATTGGGATCTGTCCGGGGTCGATTTCTCAAGGCCGGGGCGCTATGCGGTCACAGGACGTGTCCGTCAGCCGCACTATCCCTTCCCGCTGGCGAATGGCTACGGCGATCCGGTGCTGATGAAATGGGAGGGCAGCTGGTATTTTATCGCGACGAATGACAATCAGGGCGATATCGGCCTGTATATGAGAAAATCCCCCGATATTTCCGGGCTTTTCGCGGAGGGGGTGAAGGAGCACCTCGTGCTGGATGTGGACGAGGAGAGAGGCTTTGTCCAGACCTTCTGGGCGCCGGAGTTTCACGTCATCGGGGGAAGTCTTTATATCCTGTTTGCGGTGGGCGGGAAACAGTGGGGGCCTCAGTGCTGGCTGATGCGGCACAGGGACGGGTTTGATCTGATTGACCCGAAGGGCTGGGAGACTCCTGTGCGGGTATGCAGGCAGGACGGGAGCGCCCTCTGTGCGGAGGGCATCACGCTGGATATGACTTTTGTGAGGGCAAACCGCGCGTCCTATATGGTATGGTCTTACCGCAGACATATCGGGACGGATCGGGATACGGGTTCCATGCTCATGATCGCGGCGGTGGATGAGGCCGAGCCCTGGAGGCTGACCTCGGACCCGGTGCTTTTGTCCCGCCCGCTGTTTGGCTGGGAGAATGTGAACGGCACCATCAACAATGAGGGGCCTCATGCCTTTGTGGCGAATAACACGGTATATCTGACTTATTCCGGCGGGGATGCCTGCGGCTATACCTATGCGGTGGGACTCCTCACTGCGGACACGGACGCCGATCTTTTAGAGCCGTCCAACTGGAGCAAGCGCAGTACGCCGGTGCTTTCCTACTATTCGGTGGAGGGGGAGTACGGGCCGGGGCACAATTCCTTCTTCACGGACGAGGAAGGAATGCTCTGGATTGCCTATCACGGGGAGACGGCGCTTGACAGCCGTCTCCGGTGCGATGGGATGCGGCGGGTGCATTTTGACGCCGCCGGGGAGCCGGTGTTTGACATGTCCGCAGAGCGGGATGTCAACCTCGCGTGCTCCGAGGTGAAGCTGGACGTGACGGTCAGGTAGCCGCCAGCAGCCAGTCGATCAGGTACAGGGATTTGATTCCGTCGTAGGAATTGATAAAGCTCCTGTCCATGGACAGGATGATTTTCTCATAGTTGTCGCCTATCATGCGCAGGGGCTTTAATTCCCGTTCCCGGGTCTCCGGGGACTGCATGCTCTCCGTCACCTGGATATACAGCTTGTCATTCGGCTTTTCCGCGACAAAGTCGATTTCTGTCTCCCCGACCTTTCCGACATAACCAGAAAAACAGGAGATGTCAATAATTTTCGACAGGGAATCCTCTTACGGAAGATCGACAGCGACCTCTTCCCCGTAAATGATCGACGCCGTTACCCGCACAATCTCTTCCAGCGAAAGACTCTCGGAGATGATCTCGTACTCAATCCCGTCAAGCACAAACTCCGCGACGTACAGGTCGTAGTAGCCGGAGGGCTCGTGGGTTTCGGGATCATATGGGCCGTGGGACATTGAGCGGTAGCCGAAGGTGACGGCGACCTCTCCGATATCCGTGGTTTTGACTTCATTCTCGGGCAGTAAATAGCAGCAGTCCCTCAGCAGGCCGATCTTTGATGCACGGATCACGATCCCCGTGGCCGCGAACACTCCGTTATCGGGGTCGATGGACATGGGGCTGCCGTCCTCGTAGTAGCCATAGATCAGGCTGTAGTCCTGGGAGACGGTGTCTTCCACCATGGCTCCGCTCTTGTCGGTGATTTTAAGTCCCCCCAGGCCGTAGGGGGTGAGTCCTTGGGGAATATATGCCGGAATCAGGCTTTTTCCATAGTAGGCCTCTGCAGATTCCACATCCCAGACGGCAATATCATACAGTGTGGTATCGTAGTTTATTCTTGCCGCGTCCGACATAGCGCCCAGCTCATTGAGGGCGATCCGGTCTATGCGGACAGGAGTCTGCGGCGTGTTGTCTGTCTGGCCGGGAGCGCCGGTGTCCTCCTGTGTGTTCCCCGGCAAAAGGGAGACGGAGGGGCGGTTCGACTGATCCGGCGTGATTTTTCCCGGCTGTGGGGTGTTCGTGAGGGAGAGACCCGCGATGACTGCCAGGGCTGCACAGGCCGCCGCCGCGCTGTAGTATATCCGGTGATGGGCCTTCTTTTGTCTGCCCTTGTAGCCTGCGGCCTCCTCGTAGTACCTGTCATGGATTTCGCCCATGGCTTCTTCAAAAATTTCTGTCTTCATACAAATACCTCCTTTTGGATTAAGAAATCTTTCAGTTTTTTGCGGATGCGGGACAACCGGACGGACACATTTTTTTCGGAGAATCCCGTCTTCTCCGCAATTGCGGCGCAGCTGTCGGAGAAACTGTAGCGCAGCATGAACAGGATTCGGTTTTCGGCGGTCAGTCCGTCCAGAAACTCCTCGATCAAACGGGCCAGCTCTTTTGCATCCACCTCGGATTCCACCGTGCCCGGCGCGGGGAGATACTCCGCAAGCTCCTCCATGGCGACCTCGTGGACGCTGTTTCTCTTTTCGGCTGTCTTCCGGCGATACTGTTTCAGAGAGAGGTTCCGCACGATCTTGCAGAGCCAGGCCTGCAGGGAGTCCGGGCGGGCCGGGGGGATGGCATCCCATACACTTTGGTACGCGCTGTTTACGCATTCCTCCGCGTCAAGGCGGTTGTTCAGAATGTTGTTGGAAATCCGGTGACATAGTCTGCCGTATTTTTGGTCCAGCTCCCGGATGGCCTCCTCGGAGCGCGCGAAAAACAACTCTATGATCTTTTCATCATCTTACAAAGCGCGTCCTCCTTTCTGTCATCATCTGAGAGGTACCCTTTTTAAGAAAAAGGCAACATGCAGGTTTCATTTTTGATACATTTCTGATAAAACTCGGATACAGTGTGGTTACAT
>CAZNQZ010000168.1:0-5066 GCA_964575245.1 uncultured Lachnobacterium sp.
CCCAGGACTCCCCCGCCGCCGGGCGTACCGCCAGGATCCGCGACTGGTCGTGCATGGTATTGATCTTGTAGCCGCATCTCTTGGTCAAAGGCCCCGGATTTCCCCACCGGATCAAAAGCTGGGTGATCCGGCTGATCTCGGAAAGGCTGCCGAACTCAATAAACTGCAGATGGATATAATTGCTTCTGAAATATACCCAGAAGCTGTTTGTCGAACCGGAAACAGCATCCGGATTTTTACAATTATCCATATTCGTGTCATCCATGAGGGCACCGGATATGCCGATGTTATACCCGTTGATGTCCATTTCACCGATCGTGTCAATCGGCCCCCACCCGAGATAATCCGAATACATCTTACCGGCCAGAATATCGACCGCCTCATCATCCGCCAGCTCCACGTTTTCCGAATAGTAGCTGTTCTCCAGCTCGATTTTTGTCACATAGTAGGCCTGGGCGCATGCGCCTGCAATGCCGACGGCGGGCTTCGGGTCTGCAAAATGATATTTGTCCATCCATTCAGCAAACGCCTTCCGCTTGTACTCCTTCCGGTACTTATACATCAGAATCTCGAACATAATGTTGTGGCTCGGTTCACTCTCCTCATCCACCCCGATGAACTGCCGTACCCGGTAATCATCCAGATAGGTCATAATCCAGGTGCGGATCATTCCCTTAATCATGAGCTTGGCATCCATCACTCCGTTCGGAGCCATCTTTACCGCGTTTTTTTTCTGAATTTTTAGCCGTTTATTCCGTTTCAGCTCATCGTCCGACATCGCTGTTGTGTAAACATCGTCGTCCTTTGTCTGATCCACAATCCACATCTTCAGCGCCTCCAACGCATCGCTGTAAGTAGTGTATTCGCTTTCCAGTACGACATCCTTGCTCGCCTTCGCTTTTAAAAAGCCAACGCCGCCGATCCCGGCAGTTGCCGCAAGGATTCCCGCCGTAATCATAACATCCGCCATTCCCGCCTCCTATTCCTGTTCAGAATTCCGATCATCTCCCGCTGCCATCTTCCGGGCCATTTTCCCAATCCGATGTGTCCTCTCCAGCTTGCGGATCCTCATGATCATCTGAATGATATGCCAGACATCGCGGTTTAACTCAATCACCTCCGGCTGGCTGTTATGAATCTGCTCACACAGGTATGCCATCCGACCGTCGTTCCCGCATAACGGAATATAGCTGTTGAAGTGCATCACGCTCCAGTTCTTCGTGTTTTTGATCCCGAGAGACTCCGCAATCTCTTTTTCGCTGCTCAAAACCAAATTGTACTTGTTGACTACAACAAGCGACGGAACGCCCTTTGTCACCTTCATGAATGCCTCTTTCTCTTCTGCAAACCGTGCAATTTCCCGCTTATCCTGCGTGAGTACAAGAATGCAGATATCCATGAGGTCAAAAACTGCCTTTGATGCGGGCGCTGCCATCTGTTTCTCATCCACGTCATATACAACATAGTCAAACGGCGAGCTTTCCCCGAGAAACCCGATTGTCCTCACGAGATCATCCTCCGTCAGATACCCTTTCCGAAGTGGGGAGTTGATGACAAAAACCGAGAGGTTATCCGTCACCGGCCTCGTGTAGTTAATGACCTTATCCTTCTGGATTCCGCCAAGCTTAATTAAATTGATAAATTCAAATGCGACGTTGTTCATTTCTTTGGATGTGTCTATGCCAAAAAACGGGAGTAAGGATTCCGACTGCGTCTTCGCGTTTGTAAGGCATACCTTCCGGTTTTTCTTTGCCAGCCCATAAGCGATTACGGATGCGATTGTAGTCGCCCCGCTTCCATGGCCCTGCGGCTGTATTACCGCTATATTCATGTTTTCCCTCCCGTGCCTGTTATTTTCTTTTCATAACCTTTGACATCTTCGCCGGATCCATGTGCAGGCTGTCTGCAAAGGTCCGGCATAAAAACAGGCTCACAGCCTTGTCCTTCAGCGGCGCAAGACGACGCCTCTCCTCTGTTTCGCACACATACTGGATAAATTCCGGTTTCCAGAGAATCTGTGTAACCGGAACATTCCAGTACCCCTTCGGCTTCTCAATCACAGTCAATGACGCAAATATGTAATCACTGTCCTCCACAAGCCCCTCCAGGGATGAGCCCAGAAAGGTGTGGCTGGGAGAACAAAGGGCAACCACCCTCTTTGCATCCGGCGGGATATAGCCCTCCGTGAGATACAGTGCATAATCATACCCGCCATCCTCAGCCACGTTTACAAAATCCCCCGGAAGGCCATCCGGGAACTCCTTTACAATACGAATCTCTACATCATCAATCACTCCCTGATCCCCCATGCCGGAATAAAGCCTGCGGTAGGCCGCGTCATCCGACAGCACAACCGTCCGCCCCATAAGGGCAAGGGTTTTCATAAGGGGGAAAGCCAGTATCCGCTTATCTGCTTTTCCGACAATCGCCAGACTAACCATACATTTCCTCCCAATTCATCTAGTTGATTACATTTCCCATTCCGGTATTCGCGGAATAGCTCCCGTCATTCGCCGACTGCCCGTTTTCCTTTTCCAGCTGGCGCTCCTTTTCCCTCTGAATAACCTCATACTCCCGCTCCGCTTCCTGAAACATGGAATCCAGCCGTTCCTTGTTGTTCGCGATTTTTGACATCTCGTCAACCAGCTCATTTAAGTTCTGCTCCTCCAGCTGTTTCCGAAAGGAAAGCGTCTCCGCGAAATCGCCCGTCTCCATATTCGGGTCTAAAATCATAGTCTTCATAATCTCAAGGTTCACCGGATAAAAGGTTGCCGCTGCGGGCTGCAGCCCGGCTTCCACATACTTGATCCCGTATATCCTGACCGCGCGGTAATGTCCGTAATCCGTTTTCATTGACTCATAGGAATAAACATCCTCCTCATTCACAATCAGCTTCACTACGTTCGCATAGACTGCAATCACACGCTTTCGCGTCATCGCGATACAGTCCTGTCCAAGCGGAAATGTAATGCGGACATCAATGTAATCTCCCGGCTCCAGACCGATGGGGATTTCGGTCATCACAATGTCCAGTTCCCTGTGGTCACCCGCAATCTCCTCTTCAATAATCATGTCCTCCGTAATACAGGTGTTTGCCGCAAAGTTTGTCTTATACAGCCTGCCCTCCAGACGCTCCACGTCCTGAATTGCATTTTCCGGAATGGAATTCTGCGGTACAGTGACCAGTTCCAGATCGTAATCCATTACCGGCATACCGCCCTTTACGTCATTTACCAGTTTCCACACTGAAGATACCGCATTCTCATACTCCTCAACTTTCTGCCTCAAATCCGCCGCCTCCTGCTGCATATGGTCCAGCTCACGCTCCATTACGGCAGACAACTGCCGATAGTGCAGAAATACGGCTGCCGCCCCTCCCACAATGCCTGCAAACAGCAGGCAGGCAAATATTATGGGTAGTTTTTTCCTTTTCATTCTGTTTCTCCTTCCTTCTTTTTATTTTGATCCAAAAGATGCCGGACAGCATCATCCAGGTCCTCTTTGTCAGGTTCCGGATATCCCGTGGCCCGTGAATCTGAAAACCGAAACTCATTTAATAAATCCCAGTTGATATTTACGGTATACTGCCAGTCCCCGTCATATCTGGCCAAGAGATCCGCTATCTCCTCCATCAGGGCATCAGAAAGCTCCTCTTCCTTTTCGGATGGCATTTTTGAGGGGGCATCCGTAACGCTCCTCTGGAGTATTGCATGATATACCCGTTCAGACAGATACTGCTCCCTTACATATTTGTTTACTATCCCGACAGTCAGAAAGCTGCTGTCTGTCCCGGCTTTTATGAGGGAATTATAATACTCGTCCGCACCGGCCTTTAATATATTCTCCTCATCCTCCGACAGAGATACCCCGTAGGCTTTTCCTGCCGCACATAAGACTTTTACCAGACGGATGGACTCTGCGATCTCTTCCTTTACAATTGTTTCATTGGTTTCCTTTTCCCCCTGTGCATTGTAAGAATATTCGCTCCAATAGGTATCCCCGTGCGCCTCGTCATACGGCGTCTTTACATCCACGGTATACAGCATGTACTCCGCAAGCGTAACCGGCGTATCCATTACCCGCATAACCTCGTTGCTGTAGAATGAAATCCGGTCAGGCACAGTATCCTGCACCTTTTTTCTGCTGAATACCGACGTGCCGCATAAAAACATCAGAGCAATCACTGCGGCCATGACAAAAAAAACGTCCCATAGGCCTTTTGTCCTCCTGTCTTCCTTTTTCCTGTTCAACTTATCTCCCTTCTTGATAACAATTGAGTCCTTCATGGCAACAGCGGATAATAAAAAACTCCGATTTCCGTCAGATCCGGCCCGTAAATAATTTCTCTGATAAACCAGTCGTCGTCACGAATTGGCATAGACTCCGGCTCCCAAGCATGAAATTTCCTTTTTATCACAATCGCCTGTGCCTCCCCTCCGGTTTTGGGATTCTCCCAGACCTGATCCTCATCCAAAAACCCGCACAGTGTATACAGCCCCCCGCCCTCCGCCGAAACAGCCTTTAATACATTGTCCGAAAAGACATCCCCGTAATTCATGCCCATCAAGACATGCTCCACTCCTTTGACTGTGATCCTTCTTCTGGTCATATCCATGCAGAAGGGATACACGAGATAGCCTGCTTCCGGCATCTCTTCTTCACTGGAACCCCCTTCAGAAGCTATTAACATAGAAGATGTGGCGACAATTACGGCCTCGGCCCCTCCCTCCCTGAGCCCGGACAGATGCGCCTTAACCTCAGCTCCGGATATCCCGCCCCTTGCCGTTTTCTGTATCACGCCCGTATGTGTGTCCGTCGGTTCCGGTTTTTCTTTCCCCACTGACCGGTTATATCTTACAATACAGGTGAAAACTGCGGTGGAAACAGCTGTTGCGCTGAAAAAAAGCAATGGCATTACCCACCATGGACGCTTCCGCATGGTTCTGCGTATCCGCATGGTTCCTCCTCCTTCCTCCGGAATCCTGCTTTGATAAGGCCGCTGATCCCTTCCATGCATAAATAGTTTCCTGTCATTTAATTTTTTATTTTTTTGAATAAATAAGAAA
>CAZNQZ010000169.1:0-5051 GCA_964575245.1 uncultured Lachnobacterium sp.
TGCCTTGTCATTTTTTATAAATTATGTTAGAATTAATAAAAATTTTATATTTAAATTCATCGCAGACTTGGAGAATCTGCGATTTATGCCGGGATGTTTTGTCATGTGGTGTTCCTTCGGGACATCGCCTGCCCCTTCTGGACAGAAAGTGAAAAACCATGAGCAGATCACTCCGGCAGCATGACAAAAATATGTGACAGAATTCGTTGCAGGGAGACAGGGACAGAGATGGCGATTCGCGGGAATAAAAAGCGCATAGGGGATATGCTGATTGAGGAGGGGCTGATCACCGAAGAGCAGCTTGCCAAGGCCCTTCCGATCGCACGGGAGAAGGGCAAAAAAATCGGGGAGACGCTGGTGGACATCGGTTACACCACGGACGATGCGATCATGCACGCCCTGTCCAACCAGCTCTCCATCGAGATCGTAGCGCTTTCCGGCGTGCATATTTCCGATGAGATGATCGGGCTGGTCAATTCCAACATTCTGCGCAAGCACTGCATGGTTCCGCTGGGATTTTTCCGGGGCAATATGAACATTGTGCAGCTTGCCATGGCGGATCCGATGGACATGGCCGCCGCGGACGACTTCACCATCATCACAAATCTGCAGGTAGAGCCGGTGCTGGCGCTGCCGAACGAGATCATGATGACCATCGACCGCTATTTCGGCGACGATGAGAACATGGAGGCCGCCCAGAAGTACGCGGAGCAGCGCCGCGCCATCGAGGAGGCAAGCCAGGACGATGAGTACAATGAGAGTGTCAGTAACTCCCCGATTGTCAAGATTGTCAACGCAATGATCGAGCAGGCCGCCAGACAGCGCGCCTCCGATATCCATATCGAGGCGCTGGAGCGCCAGGTGCGCGTGCGGTTTCGCATCGACGGCGCGCTCTACGAGAAATTCACCTACGATATCCATCTGCTTCCGGCGATCATCGCAAGGCTCAAAATCATCGGCGGGATGGACATCTCCGAGAAGCGCAAGCCGCAGGACGGGCGTATCACCTACGTGGTGGATCATGTGGAGTACGATATCCGTGCATCCATCCTCCCCACGGTATACGGGGAGAAATGCGTCATGCGTCTCGCCCAGAAGAAGATGCTGACCAAGGACAAGAGCGAACTGGGCTTCACGCCAGAGGAGATGAAGCAGTTTGACAATATCTTAAAAAACCCCAACGGGATCATCCTCGTCACGGGGCCCACCGGAAGCGGGAAGTCCACCACCTTGTACACCGCGCTGAGCGAGCTGAACAAGGAGGACGTCAACATCATCACCGTCGAGGACCCGGTGGAGGCGAATATTGACGGGATCAATCAGGTTCAGACCAACAACAAGGCGGATCTGACCTTCGCGTCGGCCCTGCGCTCCATCCTGCGCCAGGACCCGGACATCATCATGATCGGAGAGATCCGCGACACGGAAACCGCGCAGATCGCCGTGCAGGCGTCCATCACCGGACACCTGGTGGTGAGCACGCTGCACACGAACAGCTCCGCGGCGACCCTGACCCGACTGATGGACATGGGAATCGAGAGCTATCTGCTGGCGGACTCCATGGTGGGGGTCATCGCCCAGCGTCTGGTGCGGCGCCTCTGCCCGGCCTGCAAGAAGGAGCACGAGGCCACCGAAAGCGAAAAGCGGCTGCTGGGCTGCAGCGAATTGGACCGTATTACGATATACGAGCCCTGCGGCTGTGAGCAGTGCGGCAATACCGGCTACCGGGGCCGGATCGGCGTGTATGAGATCATGACCATCACCCCGAAAATGCGCCATGTGATTTCCAGCCATGGCTCCACCGAAGAAATCAAGGAAACCGCGCTGTCCGAGGGCATGCATACACTGCGGATGAGCTCCTCCGCGATGGTGCTCAAAGGGATCACCTCCTTCTCGGAGATGATCAAGGTATCCTTCGACAACGATACCGCAGAAACTGTATGATACAAGGGGATTAAGCTGGAAAAGATTTCTGGCTTAGTGACCAATGTTATCATCATATATTTGGAGATCAGTTATGGAATTACTGACAGGGACATTGACCGCGCAGTCAATCCTCGAATATGCAAACAGACAACACGCGTCGGACATTCATCTGGCGCCCATGAGCCCGCTGATGATAAGGATCGGCGGGGAGCTGATCGCCGTGTCGGATCACAATCTGTCCCCCCAGGAGACAGAAGAGATCATCCGGCCCATGATGAGCGATGAGCAGTGGAAGGAATTCGGAGAGATGGGAGAGCTGGATTTCGCGTACTCGTTTCCCGGTTTTTCCCGGGTGCGCGTGAACACCTTCCGGCAGAGAGGGACTTACGCGATGGCGATGCGCATTCTCTCCTTTGTGATTCCAACCCCGAAGGAGCTGGGAATTCCGGCCTCCGTCGTGGGGCTGACCAACCGCAAGCGGGGGCTGGTGCTTGTCACGGGGGCTACGGGGAGCGGCAAATCCACCACTCTTGCGTCGCTGATTAACGTGATATCCGAAACTTACGCCAAGAATATCATCACACTGGAGGACCCGATTGAGTACCTCCACCAGCACAAGAAGTCCATTGTCAACCAGCGGGAGGTCGGGAACGACACCAGAAGCTACGCCAACGCGCTGCGCGCTGCGCTGCGGCAGGACCCGGACGTGATACTCGTGGGGGAGATGCGGGATCTGGAGACCATATCCATCGCCATCACGGCGGCGGAGACGGGGCACCTCGTCTTCTCGACCTTACATACCAACAGCACATCGGATGCGATCAACCGGGCCATAGATGTGTTCCCGCCGCACCAGCAGCAGCAGATCCGCATCCAGCTAGCGTCGGTGATTGAGGGCGTCATCGCCCAGCAGCTTCTTCCGCGTATAGACGGAGGCCGCGTGGCGGCGTTTGAGGTGCTGCTCGCCAACGCGGCGGTGCGCAACCTGATCCGCGAGGCAAAGGCCTTCCAGATTCCCTCCATCATCCAGACGGGGAGGAAAGAGGGGATGCAGACCATGGATGACACGATCTACGAGCTCTTGATGGACCGGATGATCACGAAGGAGACGGCGATCCAGTTCGCGCTGGACCAGACCGCAATGATTGCAAGGACCGCACTGTATTTTTAAGCAGGCATATCATATATGAGGTATTCCGAAGGAATATCTCTGTACAAAGGGGAGTGCAGCGTGCCAGAATATACCTACAAGGCCATAGACAAATACGGCAAAGAGAAAAAAGGAAACATGACAGTGGACACCATGGAGGCCGTCTATGATTCCCTCCGCGCCAACGGGATGACCCCGGTCGAGGTGGGAGAGGCGAGCTTTTTAAACCGCGAGATCAATATCAATATCGGCAATCCCATCAAGCCCCGGGACATCTCCGTGTTCTGCCGCCAGTTCATCAGTATGCTGGCCGCGGGCGTCACCATTATCGACGCGCTGGATATGCTCTCGGAGCAGACGGAGAACAAGGTGCTGGCGAAGGCGCTGGCCGGGGTCAAGCTGGAGATCGGAAAGGGCGAGACCCTGTCCAACGCCATGGCCTCCTTCCCGAAGGTGTTCCCGGACATCATGATCAAGATGGTTGCGGCGGGGGAGGCCTCCGGCAAGCTGGAGATCGCCTTTGACCGGATGGGCACCCACTTTGAGAAGAGCGCCAAGCTGAAGGCCATTATGAAAAAGGCTGCGGTGTACCCGATTATGATCGGCCTTCTGGCGGTCATCGTCATCGTCGTCATGCTGACCTTCGTCATCCCGCGGTACTCCACGATGTTTGATGACCTCGACGCGGAGCTGCCCGGGCTCACCCTCGCGGTGGTGGCGGCCAGCGATTTCCTGCGGTACAAGTGGTATATCGCGTTGGGAGTGGTGGCCGCGGTGATCGCGGGGTTTGTCCTCTTTAAGAAGAGCGACACGGGGAAAGAGATCTTCTCGCTCATTGCGAGAAAGGCGCCGATCTTCGGCAAGCTGACAGTCAAGACCGCGGCGGCAAATTTCGCCCGGACGCTCAGCACGCTGATCTATTCCGGACTCCCCATGGTCGAGGCCCTCACCATCACCGCCGGGACCATGACCAACGTGCAGTTCCGCCGCAAGGTGGAGGAGTGCAAGGAGGAGGTCATGCGGGGCGTCCCGCTCTCGGAGCCGCTTTTGAGGGATAAAATCTTTCCGCCGATGATCGGGCACATGACGAAAATCGGGGAGGAGACCGGATCTCTGGAGGATATGCTGACCAAGATGGCGGACTATTACGACGAGGAGGTCGAGATGGCGACCCAGACCGTGCTCGCTGCCATGGAGCCTTTAATTATCATGCTACTGGCAGGAATCGTCTGCGTGCTGCTGGGAGCCGTCCTCGCGCCGATGCTGAAGCTGTACAACTCGCTTGACAATTTATGAGGAAAAGCGTATGTTTTTGTTAAAAGGAAACGACAATCGGGGATTTTCGCTGGTGGAATTGATCATCGTGGTCTCGATCATGGCGGTGTTGCTTGTGGTGCTGGCTCCGGCCATGCTCCGGTACGTGGAAAAAACCCGCGTCCAGAAGGATGAGTCCGCGGTGGCGGAGGTCTTGAAGGCCGCGGAGCTGGCCTTGGCGGACGATCAGCTCTACACGGCGGCGGGGGGAGAGGACATCACCGTGAAGGTGACGGACGACGCCGGGATTTCCGTGACCTGCGGAGCGGGGGCGGCGGTCAATGCCGCGCCTGACCTGCAGAGGGATATAAGGGCCGCGGTGGGGGAGAAGATCCGTTTCTCCTCCGTCAGATACCATGACAGGACCTTCACGATTCACTTCGAATTCCGCCCGGACCGGCAGGCCTATGTGGCCAGACCGGACGCGGGCGACCCGTCCCTCAAGTGGACGGTTTCATAAAACAGAATTAAAATCCCCTCGAGAGGGCGTCGGGATTTTAAGATAAATGCTACATATCAAAATTAAAAAGGAGAGAACAGGTATGAAAAATGAAATCAGAACAGAAAACATAGGTTTATCGCTTGTAGAGCTGATCGTCGTGGTTGAGATCATGGCAGTGCTCATGGTGGTGCTGGCGCCGGCCATGCTCCGTTATGTGGA
>CAZNQZ010000170.1:0-5040 GCA_964575245.1 uncultured Lachnobacterium sp.
AAAAGGA
The DNA here is from genome assembly GCA_964575245.1 of uncultured Lachnobacterium sp. Classification (GTDB taxonomy): domain Bacteria; phylum Bacillota; class Clostridia; order Lachnospirales; family Lachnospiraceae; genus Roseburia. The sequence goes on from CAZNQZ010000170.1 coordinate 8, forward strand.
AACATGAATCATTTGGTCAATTCGGTAAAAGAATTACATAATAACAGCATATACATTGAGAAATTTATTCACTTCATGGAAATGAAAAACCGTATCGTATCGAACAAGGGATGGAAGGACAATGCCGATACGCCGGTCACGATCGAGTTTGTGGATGTGTCTTTCTCCTATGATGGAAAACGCAAGATTTTGGACGGATTGAATTTAAAAATCAAGGCAAATGAAAAAGTGGCGATTGTCGGCAGCAACGGCGCCGGGAAGAGCACGCTTGTCAAGCTTTTGCTGAGACTGTATGACCCTGACGAGGGCAAAATTCTCGTAAATGGGATTGACATTCGGGATTATGATGTGGAGTTCTATCGAAAAAGTTTGTGCAGCATATTGGTTCAAAACTTCCAGATGTTTGCGCTGACGCTGTATGAAAACGTCAAGATGGGGATTGTTGACAGAGAGGCGGAGGGCAAGGAGCTGGACAGGGCCCTTCGTATGGCAGGTCTGAGCGAAGTGGTGGAGGGGCTGCCAAATCAGGGAGACAGCGAGTATTCCAGGGAGTTTCATGCCGGTGGCGTGGTTTTCTCAGGGGGACAAAAACAAAGGCTTGCACTGGCGCGGGTGCTGTTTGGCGATAAACGGATGGTGATTTTGGATGAACCGTCGAGTGCACTGGACCCCAAAGCGGAAAGTGAATTTCATGAGCTTGTGTTCCATATGCTTCAGGAGAGGACGATCGTGCTCATTTCGCACAGGCTGTCAACAACGAAAATGGCGGACCGGATCATTCTGATTCAGAATGGAAGAGTGGCGGAGGACGGTTCCCACAGCGAGTTGATGGAGGACCGTGGAATATATGCGAACATGTTTGAAATACAGTCCAGGAGATATCAATCATGAGTGAAAAAATGCAAAAATATATTTCTATTAAAGGCGCGAAAGAAAATAATTTAAAAAATATCAGTCTGGAGATTCCCAGAAATAAGCTGACAGCAGTGGTGGGGGTTTCGGGATCGGGGAAGTCCTCGCTAATCATAGATGTGTTACAGAAGGAGAGTATGCGGCAGCTGTTTGACACGATGGGGGGAGTAAATCAGGTAAAGAAACCATCCGTAGACAGTATTGAAGGTTTGTCCCCGGTTATCTATATCGACCAGCACATCACGAACCGGAATCCCCGGTCAACCGTCGGGACGGCAAGCGAGCTTCTGCGGTATATCAGACTCCTGTTTACCCAGGCCGGAGTTCGTGAGTGTGGCTGTTGCGGAAACAAAATCCCGCCGTTGATCTCAGAGTATGAGAAGGATTTTGACTGGACCGATGACGCAAACGATCCTTCTGAGATCATAAGGGATCAATGCCCTGCCTGCGGACATGAGGTCAGAAAATTCCGCATGGCGGATTTTTCCTATAATAACCCGAAGGGCGCGTGTCCGAAATGCCATGGCATCGGCCAGATCTACAGCGTAAACCGGAGCGTTGCCATCGACGAGGAGCTGTCGGTATATGACGGGGCTCTGAAAAGCTGGGGAAAAAGCGAGCTCAAGATTTATGTACCCATCGTTCTTGCGGCGGGCAGATATTACGGTTTTGCTTTTGATCCGCACGAAAAACTAAAGAATCTTTCTCCGCAGGCGAGGGCATTTCTCTATTACGGCAATGATGATCCGCGTTTTACGGTATATTATCCGGATACGGAAAGGCCGAAGGAAAAAAACCTTCTGTTTGCGGGATTCATAAACGATATGGAAATCAAATATGAGAAATATCTGGATCATGAAGACTGGACAGAGCGGTTCGGCAGGTTCATGACGAGGGTAGAGTGTTCGCAGTGCAGCGGCAGCAGGCTGTCAAAGGAGCTCGAGACGGTGAAGGTTCATGGGGTGTCGATGAATCAATTAATGCGGTATTCGCTCGTGGAAATTCGGACTTGGATATCGGGTTACAGGGAATACAGTGAAAATCGTGTCGAGTATCAGCTTGTGGGGGAACTGACAGAGTTTATCACAGGAAGGCTGAGCGAGCTGATCGGATTAGGGCTGGGGTATTTATCGCTGTCGAGATCCATTATCTCGCTTTCCTTCGGCGAACATCAGAGGCTGCGCGTGGCGAATATTCTGGGCTCCAATCTGACGGAAATGATCTATATCTTTGACGAGCCCACCATAGGGCTGCACCCTGCTGATAACGGTATGATAATCAACGCCGTAAACACACTGAAAAAGAAAGGGAACACGGTCATTATCATTGAGCATGACGTGGACATCATCAGAGAGGCAGATTATATTGTGGAGATCGGACCGGAGGCTGGCACGAAGGGCGGACAATTGCTGTTTGCCGGAACGATGGAGGAATTCCTGAAATCAGAGCATTCCATCATGAAGGGCTATCTGCTGAAAAAGCGCCATCCTCTGAGGGAGACAGACTGGGCGCAAGGGGACTGCATAAAAATCAGAAATGCAAGCAAACACAATCTTCAGGGGGTCAACGTCGATCTTGCAATCAATAAAATCAATGTGGTTACGGGTGTTTCCGGGAGCGGGAAATCCTCTTTGATTTTTGATGTGCTCGTTGAGGCGCTGGAAAATTACTATAAAAAGGGCGTGAAGGACGAGAGGATTGAAGGCTACGAAAAGCATGAGAATGTCATCTGTATGTCTCAGAAGCCATTGAGTAAGGGCGCAAGATCGAATATAGCGACCTATACGAATATCTATACGGATATCCGAAAGCTGTTTGAAAAACAGCCGAAGGCCATAAGCCTTGGTATGGACAAGAAGGATTTCTCCTTTAACGTAAGAGGGGGAAGATGTGAGCACTGTGAGGGACAGGGAACGGTTGAACTAAATATGTCATTGATGCCGGCCATGGAGATTCAGTGCCCGGTGTGTAAGGGTAAGCGTTTTAATAAAAATGTTCTGGAAGTGAAATACAAAGACAAAAGCATCACCGATCTCTTAAACACCACCTGCGATGACGCTTTGCCTTTATTTAGCGATGTCCCCGGCGTCAACCGGGTATTGAAGGCGATGAGTGATATCGGATTGGGCTATCTGACCATCGGACATCCGTTAAATCAATTGTCCGGAGGAGAATGCCAGAGAATCCGAATGGTCAGGGAGCTTTCCCAAAATAAAAGGGGGAGAAACCTGTATGTGTTCGATGAGCCTACGACGGGGTTGCATCCGAGAGATATTGAAAAACTGGTCGCGATTATGAAAAGCCTGAAGAAAAAGGGGCATACATTGGTGGTGATCGAGCACAATCTGGATCTTATTCTGGAGGCTGACCACATCATTGATTTGGGAACCGGAGGAGGAGCGGAGGGCGGCAGGCTGATCTATCAGGGAAGTGTCGGCGGTTTGCTGCGAAACAGGGAGTCCCGCACGGGCGGCTGCATATTGGAATACATTTCACAGAGAAAGGAATGAGGGATTTAGGGAAACGCTGATTTCATCCAGCGCTTCCTCAGAGAATTTTCCCTGCTTATTGTAATTTGCCGGAACCCCCTGTATAATGAAAAAAAGGGGGGAGGGACACATGAAAATCGAAGAGATTCTTTTGACGGGATTTCGCGGTACATCCTCCGAAATGCTTGTCAGGAAAGCGGACAGTAAGTTTCTGATTCTTCCGAACGATAAGGCAAAGGACGCGCAGTTGAACATCCTTTTGCAATTCCCTGTACTGGAATGTGCTGGACTATCTGCATAGTCATAGACGGAATACAAAGATAATTTTTTTGCATATTCCGTTTGCTAAACATATGACGGCGGAGGAGGATTTCTGTCAGAGGGTATTAAATGGAATCGGGAATTTTTGCCTGTCCGAAAGGGGCATAAAACCAGAGAGGAGAGTAAGCTATGGAACAATTCCATATACGGCGCGCGACGGAAGATGATTTAAGCGCTATTAATAAATTACTTTATGAGGTTCAGAAGGTGCACAGTGATGTGCGGCCGGATTTATTCAGAGAGGGCGGGAAAAAGTATGAGGATGAGGAGCTAAAGACCATAATTGCCGACAATCACAGGCCGGTCTTTGTCGCGGAGCGGGACGGCACGGTGTTGGGCTATGCCTTTTGCGTGCATCAGCAGCATTGCAATCACCGTTCTCTCACAGATATAAAAACCCTCTATATTGATGACTTATGCGTCGATGAAACGGCCCGCAATTCGCATATTGGCAGCCTGCTGTACGAATATGTCCTGGACTATGCAAGGCAGAACGGATGTTACAATGTGACGCTGAACGTGTGGGCGGGCAATGATAATGCCGTGAAATTTTATGAAAAGATGGGAATGAAGGTACAGAAGACTGGAATGGAAATGATACTGTAGCGAATGGCACAGTTTAGTATTTATGGAGAGGGCAATGACGGGGATCAGATGGATTTTTTTTGATATGGGTTCGACACTGATTGATGAGTCCCTTGCAATGGAACACCGGATCAGGGAAGTGATCGAGGGAACGGATATCACCTATGAGCAGTTTACAGAAAAAAAGGTGTTCTTTGCAAAGCAGAATAAACCGGCGGATTTGGAAACCATTCGTTTTTTCGGGCTGACAAAAACTCCATGGCATAAGGAGGATGAACGGCTGTATCCGGATGCGGAAGAATGCCTGAGCCGTCTTCACAGACATTACAAAATAGGAATCATTGCCAATCAGTCTTATGGGAGTAAGGAGCGTCTCCGGAGGTTTGGCATATTGGAGTATATTGATCTCATCGTCGCTTCGGCGGAGGAGGGAGTCGCAAAACCGGACAGGCGTATCTTTGAGCGCGCTCTGGAGCGGGCGGGCTGTAGGCCGGAGGAGGCCGTTATGGTGGGGGACCGTCTGGACAATGATATAGTGCCTGCCAACGGGATCGGAATGTTTACGGTCTGGATAAGGCAGGGAAACTGGAAGGATGCGTGTCCGAGGGAGGAATCGGAGCAGCCGGACCGGGTGGTGGACAGCCTGCGGGAGCTTTTCTAACTAGCGTAAATCTTCTCCACGATGTTTTTATACATGTGACGAAATGTGAGAGAAAGCAAAACAAT
>CAZNQZ010000171.1:0-5034 GCA_964575245.1 uncultured Lachnobacterium sp.
CCCGTGTTACCGCCGTGAAAGGGCGATGTCTTAACCGCTTGACCATGGAGCCAAAATAGCTTGGGAGAACTTCAACGCAGATCATTATAGCATAGCCAAAAGCCTTTGGCAAGAGGAAACTTTTAAAATAAAAATTATCTCTTTTTCCCGATCCTCCCCTTGAGCTGAGCGAGCACGGAGTCCAGATACCGGGCATCGGTTTTCTTGTTTTTGCGGAACCCCTGAATCTTTCGCAATATCTTTCTTGGCATGGCCCCCAGTGAGCGCAGGAACTGCTCGATGCTCTCCTGGCTGAAGCGCTCCCGTTCCGGCACCTTCGTCCGTTCTACCACCGACTCCACGAGCTGCTCCAGATGACGGTTCATATTCTGTGCCAAAAGCTCCACGGATTTTTCAAAATGCGTCAAAGTGGAGACAGTCATGGTAATATCTGCGGCAAGAAACGCCATAATAACCAGCGCCAGGACCTCATAGCCGACCGGACTGATCCACGCCGTCATCCGCCGCACCGCGGGCGTGAGAAGATACACCACAAACAATCCGCCGAATCCGAAGCCGAGAGAGCAGAAAAAACACACCCTTCCGTTGATATTCAGCGGCTGGCAGCTATAGTCCCACCAGTATGCGTGAAACAGCTTTTCCAATATCCACGAGGTGAAGTATTCCAACACAACACTTCCAAAAAAGGAGACCAGAAACACATGATACCACGCAAAAGAAACCCCAATTTCCGGGGCTGCCAGCATATCCGTGAGCGCAGTGACCGTGACGCCGCCCACCCCATAGATCGGGCAAAACGGACCGTAGAGAAATCCGCGGTTGTCCCATTTTTTGTTTTTGATACTGCAATACAGGGTCTCAAATCCCCAGCCCATACAGCTGTATATGGCAAAAAGCACAAAGTACCGACTTATCCACATATGCGAAGCCCCCTCCTGCGCCCTGCAACGGTTTCGATCGCAGAGCACACCTTGTCCGCAAAGCACACAATGGCAGCCTCGCGGCAGCGCGGTATGCGGGTAATATTTAACGGCCACATGTGGCAGTGGATTATTTCCTGCTCCTTTTTACCTATATGAAAATAAGTAACAGCGTTGTGCATGGAGACATCCGCGTGGAAATACCCGTGCAGACGATGGTATTTTTCCGGCTTATGCCAGTCGTACAGATAAAAATCATGCAAAAATGCCCCGACTGCCAGCGCCTTTTCGTCGGCCCCCAGCCTGAGCCTCCGGTTCATCCAAAAGCTGACGCAGGTGACATTCATACAATGGTCATAGGTCGTAACCTTACCGTGATGAATATACTGTTTCATCATCTGTACATGGGAATCTCTCTTATATCGGCTCAGATATTTCTCCAGCCGCGCCCTTTCTCCGACAGTCAATTGCATCCTGCTTCCTCCATACGTTTCCGACCGCTTGCATCGCTCACGTACCATCATAATATGTTACCGAAAATCTGTAAAGAGGAAAATCTGTTCCATTTATTTGATTTTTATTTTTTTCATGAAGGAACCATGCTTGCATTTTCTTAAAAGCACGGGTATAATATTTTCATTATTGATTTTCTGTTGGACCATCGTTTCCCTGAATAAACTGCGAGACTTTATAAAAAGGAAAGGTAATACTATGAGCGAAATCGAAAAGAATAGCATAAAAGAAAAAAGTTCAATTTCAACCCCCGTATCAGCAGCCGAAACGCCCATGTCATGGGTAACGACATGGGGAACGGCGGTGGAAAACTTTGTCGCCACACCGGAGGGAATGCCCAAGCCCCTTGAGAATACAACGGTTCGTCAGATTATCCGGGTGACAACCTCAGGAAATAAAATAAAGCTAAGACTATCTAACCAGTATGGCAAAAGCGATGTTGTGATCCGTTCCATGCATCTTGCCAAACAGATAGAGGCAGATCATTCTTCCATAGACACAACCACAGATACCATTGTGAGAGCTTTAGGATCAGAAGAAATCGTTATCCCCGCAGGTGAGATGATCGAAACGGATTCGGTCGCTTTTCGTGTTGAGGCTCTCGAAAATATTGCAATAACCATGTATTTTGGCGCTGCGCCGACCTCCATAGAAGAGATGACCGGACACCGGGGAGCAAGAGCCACCACCTATCAGGTATCGGGAAACGAAGTTTCGACCAAAACGTTTTCATTGCCCGCAACAACAACGTCATGGTACTTTCTTGCAGATGCTTCTCTTATGTCGCCGACCGGAAGTAAGGCCGTCGTATGCTTCGGAGACTCTATAACCGACGGTTTCGGAACAGACTCCGCGGTACCGGGGAAAAAGCCGGACACCTACACACGGTGGGTAGATTATTTTGCCAAGCGGCTTCAGGCCAATGAGAGTACAAAACAGATCTCTGTAATCAATGAGGGCATTGGCGCGAATTCCATTTTAGGTTCATGGCCTACTGATGCAGGAAAAGACCGCTTTCAAAGAGACCTCCTCGGACATGACGGGGTAAAATTCTGTATTCTTCTATTCGGTATCAACGATCTCCTCTCGCTTACGGATACCGGCAAATATGACAGGCTGATTCCTGAATATCAGAGAATGGTCGCGCTGTGCCATGAAAACGGGATTAAAATATACGGAGCGCCAATACTTCCCTTCGGAACAAACCAGGCTTTTACAGACGCCGCCGAGGAGGTCCGAACCAGAATTAACGGATGGATGCGCAGCCCTGATTCGCATATGGACGGTATCATTGATTTTGAAAGCGCTTTGGCAGATCCTGCCAATCCAAAAAACATGTTACCCGAATACGCCCCTTTGGATGGTCTCCATCCATATGAGGGCTATAAAGCAATGGCGGAGGCGATTGATTTGGCAATGTTTGAATAAGCGAATACTGATCGTTCAGTTCGCCGTTTACTGCTTTGGCAAGCTACTCAAAGACTGCCTTTTATTTCACAGGCATATATTTGTCCAGATATTCCTCCACTGTTTCCATGAATTCTTTCATAACAGCATTGTCATTCTGAATGCCGTGCCCCGAATGGCTTGCCTCAAACAGCTTATAATCAACGCCGTTAGCTTCAAGTGCATTTGCTAAATGACGCACGCCCTTCCAGGGCTGTACTCTGTCGTGCGTACCGTAGAGCAGCAGGCTTGGACAGGAATCCTGATCGACATATTGGAATGCGGAAATCGGTTTCATAAGCTCCTGATACGATCCATCCTTTATCATTTCAGGAGTGAGTTCCACTCCGCCCATAACGCTGAATAAGCCTGCCGCAGCTTTTCTCGAATCATCGGTATCCTGATCAATTCCGTAGATTCCCCAATCCTCCGTGTAGAAGCTGGAGGGTCCTACCATCTCAAAAAGAAGTCTGACCGGAACGGGAGATTCGGCAGCGTCTCTGAATGCGTAAAGCATGGCAAGACAACCGCCGGCAGACCCACCGGACATGGTCATCTCCGTAATGTTATAGCCAAGTTTTTTAGCCTCCTCAACGACAACAGGAATTGCTGCCTTAATCTCATTAGACTGAGTGAGTACGCTGGCGTTGTTTGACTCTGTGCGAAGCGTATAGTTGATACCGCAGGCCACATAGCCCTTACTGCACAGCCAGGACAGAGTTTTCTTGTCACCGGCTTTGTCGCCGGTGGTGAAACCGCCCGCATGAAGATATACAACAAGACCGTAGCTCTCTTTCGTGTTATCTCTCGGCAGATAAAGGTCAAATTTGTTTGCTTCACCGTCACCGTATGAAATATCAGTTTTCAGAATTCCGATCTCATCGCTCCATTCAACGTTGTATTTTTTTGACCAAGACGGAGTTATAGCAAATTTCGATACGACTCCACCGATAAAGGATACAATAAACACCAGAATTCCAATACCAATCGGCACGACCTTCACCCTCTTTTCTTTCTGCGTCTTACTCATAGAAAATTCCCTCCAAACATAGTTCCGCCCAGCATAAGGTTCATAATGGCTCTGACTGCAAGCCTGCCGAGAACAAAAGCTATAACCGCGATAATCATTAAAATAATCCATCTTTTCTGCGTTCGTGTCATTTTCTTCAATTCCTTTCCACTATTTGCCGTTGACATTCTTGTAACATCGTGCTATGATTTTCGGTGATACAATTGTTTCGTTGAGATCATTGTATCATCGCATTTCTACAACGTCAATAGGGGACGACCAAATGAGACAAACCACAAAAAATGTATCACCGTTTAGCAATAAAGCGAGAAATACTTATGTCATAGAACATATTACGGATGCTCTTTTGAAACTGATGGAGGACAAGCCTATCGGGGATATATCCATCAGTGAATTGTGTGATCTCGCCGGAATCGGCAGGGCTTCGTTCTACCGCAATTTTGATTGCAAAGAGGATATTCTCAGAGCTCATATCAATAAAATATTTCAGGAATGGATCACTGAAGCAGACAAAAAAGAAAACAGACCGTTAAATGAATTACTCGACTTAATGTTTGCGCATTTTGAGAGCCACAGAAGTTTTTACAGCCTGTTAAATGAAAGAAACCTTGTCTATCTTTTGAAAGATGTGATTATTGAGCTGTGCGGACCGAAGCCTGAACATACAAAGGAGGAAGCGTATGCAGGGGCATATGCAGCCTATACGCTGTACGGCTGGATCGAAGTGTGGTTTCAACGCGGAATGCAGGAAACCGCAGGGGAAATAGCGGGGATGTTTAAGGCTCGGGGCCTTTAGTACAAAAGCAGCGGCGAGGAATTTCTCCGGCCGCTGCTCGCTGTTTCTTGTAAATCCATAAGAAGAACCCGGAACGTCTTCGGCGGCGTCTCCGGGTTTTTAAAATTTTATTTCAGCAGCTCTGCGGCGTGCTTTTTGATGGCCGCAAAGGAAGCGTCGCTGATGTCGTGCTCTATTTTACAGGCATCGGCAGAAGCGGTCTCCTCGTCTACACCCAGGCGGACCAGAAGCTCTGTAAGCAAGGTGTGGCGCTCATAGATCTTTTCGGCAATTTCACGGCCGCTTCCGGTTAGGGCGATAAAGCCGTCCCCATCCACAAGGATATATTT
>CAZNQZ010000172.1:0-4704 GCA_964575245.1 uncultured Lachnobacterium sp.
ACGCGTTTCCTTAGATTTCACTTTCCTCCTCGGAAAAATCTGCCTGCGGCTCGCGGTGCATAGAGAACGCCTCCATATGGTAGCTCTCCAGATTTTCCAGAATGCCCCGGCCATCCGCCTTTTCCAGAAGCTCGTCACGGAATCTCTTCGTAGAATTCTGGTCATTGAAGGAACTCGGCCCGCCTACACAGCCACCCTCACAGGCCATGCCCTCGATGAAATCCTCCGGCAGCTTACCTGCCTTCATCAGCATCAAAAACTTTTTGCACTCCGCCGCGCCGTTTGCCCTGCACACCTTTGCATCGATATCCTCGTTCATCTCCTTTAAGCTTTGCAGCACAGCGGCGGTCACACCGCCGGAATTGCCGAAACGCTTGCCGTAGACAGACGCCTCCTGATATGAGGTGCTGTGCGGCTCAAGCTCCACGCCCTTCGCCCGCATGATCGCCCGAATCTCGGAATAGGTCAGCACATAATCGGCGTTGCCCTCGATCTTCTGATCTGCAATCTCAGACTTTTTCGCCACACAGGGCCCGATAAATACCGTGATGGCATCCGGCTCCTGGGACTTGATCAGGCGCGACACGGCGCACATCGGCGACACGGTGGTGGAAATCCGGTCCGCCAGCTCCGGGAAATGCCTGCGCACCATATTGACAAAGGCAGGACAGCAGCTTGTCACCTTCTTCTCTCCGGCCTTGTAGGCCTCTGCCCACTCCGCAGCCTCGGACGCTGCAGTCATATCGCCGCCTAACCCCACCTCGATAAAGCCGTTAAAGCCGACCTCCCTCATCGCCTTTTTCCAGCTCCTCATGGTGATATTCGGGCCAAACTGTCCCTCGGTGGCGGGAGCCGCCATCGCATAGACCTTTTTATCGGATTTCAGCGCGTTGATGACATCCACAATATGGGTTTTGGAGCCGATGGCACCGAAGGGGCAGCTGTGGATGCACTTGCCGCAGCGAATACATTTCGAATCGTCGATGACGGAAATCCCGTACTCATTGTATGTAATCGCGTCCACCGGGCAGGCAAACTTGCAGGGCCTCTTCAGGTGGGCGATCGCATTATACGGACACGCCGCCGCACAGCGCCCGCACTCCTTGCACTTCTGCGGGTCAATATGGGAACGGTGACGTCCCGCCTCGATCGCGCCAAACTTGCAGGCATTGATGCAGGCCTTTCCGATACAGTTCTGACAGTTTTCCGTCACCGTGTAGCTGGAAATCGGGCAGTCCTCACAGGCGGAGCTGATGACCTGAATGATATTGCCGTCATCCTCCGGTCCCGGCGCCTTTCCCTCCGCTAAGCGCACACGCTGGCGGATGATCTCCCTCTCTTTATAAATGCAGCACCGAAACTGGGGTGTCGGTCCCGGGATCAGGTGAAACGCAATCTGATCCCTCTTGGAATCCAGCTCTCCCTCAAAGGCGAGCTTGGCGACCTCGTACAGCACCGCGTGTTTCATTTTTATCACATTTTCGTCGGCATACATAGCAGTTCTCCTTCCTGCGCTGTCATAAGCTAAACCTATTGTACATAATAATTTGAAAAAAATCTATAGTTGTTTTCATGAAAATACAGGAATCTACATACATATTAGAGAGAATCTGCGTCCTCATTCCAAATCTTTCAAGAGAGGTCAAATTATGGATAACTCCGGAAATTCACAGACTGCCAACCAGAAACTGGAGCCGCTGCTGCGCGCGGCGATGGGTGCCACCGGCGAGGAGCGTCTCGCCTCCGGAAATCTTTCCGCTGGAATTTCCGCAGAGAGCGGCCTGTGGGAGCTTGTGGTGCTCTATGCCGGTGACCGCGAAACGCTTTCCGCCGCTTTTCCTCAGTATTCGTTCACCTTTCTTCTCAACAACTACGCCATTCTGCAGCTGCCGGAATCCGCCATAGACACCCTCTCCGCATCCCCTCTTATCATCTATGTAGAGAAGCCCAAGCGGCTGTTTTTTGAAACGATCGAGGGAGCACGCGTCTCCTGCATCACTTCGCTGCAGAGCGGTCAGGCCGGTATTCCAAACGCCTTAAATCTCACCGGAAGAGGCACGATCGTCGCTGTCATCGACTCCGGCATTGACTTTGCGCACCCCGACTTTTGCAAACCAGACGGCAGCTCGCGCCTTCTGGCCCTCTGGGATCAGACCATCGCCCCCGACCCTGCAAGGGAATTTGCACCCCCCGAGGGCTACACTCTGGGCACACTCTTCTCAGAGGAACAGATCAACCGGGCTCTGCGGGCCGCAACACCGGCAGAACGGGACCGCCTGTGCCCCAGCCGCGACCCGAGCGGCCATGGCACACACGTCGCGGGCATCGCGTGCGGAAACGGGCGGGCTTCCGGCGGGGCTAACCGGGGCATCGCCTACGAGGCAGGCATCATCGCCGTAAAGCTCGGATCACCGGACCCCAACGGCTTTCCCAGCACCACACAGCTCATGCAGGCCGTCGATTTCTGCGTGCGCCAGAGTATTACACATACCCGCCCAATCGCCATCAACCTGAGCTTTGGCAACACCTACGGGAGCCACAGCGGGAGCTCGCTCCTGGAAACCTATCTGGATGCCGCCGCAAACCTCGGCAGGGTGAGCATTGTGGCCGGCAGCGGCAATGAGGGCGGCAGCGCCGGTCACGTCGGCGGACGAATCCAAAACAATGAGACGCAGCGCGTGGAATTCTCCGTGGGAGACTACGAAAAATCCCTGAGTATTCAGGTCTGGAAAAACTACTGGGATGACATACGACTGTCGCTTACCGCTCCCTCCGGGAGCACGGTTGCCGTTCCGGAGCGATCCGGAAGCTGGCGTTTTCGCGCGGACGGGACAGAATTACTGATGTATCTGGGCGAGCCCTCTCCCTACAGCCCCTATCAGGAGTGCTATATAGAGTTACTCGGCATGAACGGGTATATCGCGCCGGGAATCTGGACCTTTGTCCTGACCGCCCAGCGCATCACCGAGGGGATCTATGATCTGTGGATGCCGGTCTTCAGCGTTCGCGGGCTGGCCACACAATTTCTGACCCCCACGCCGGAGATTACCCTGACGATCCCCTCCACCGCCTCCGGCGTGATCACCGTCGGCGCTTACGACAGCTTTTCAGACACGCCCGCCCCCTTCTCCGGGCGCGGCTTTACCTGGAACACCAATCAGGTGAAGCCGGATCTGACGGCTCCTGGTGTTGACATCACGAGCTGTTCCCCCGGCGGGGGCTACGAGACGCGCAGCGGCACCTCCATGGCAACCCCCTTTGTCACCGGAAGCTGCGCCCTCCTCATGCAGTGGGGCATCACGGAGGGCAATGACCCGTTCCTCTACGGAGAAAAAATGAAAGCCTACCTGCGGCAGGGCGCCAGACCGCTACCGGGCTATACGGATTACCCGAACAATCAGGTGGGCTTTGGCACTCTCTGCGCGGCTGGCAGCATCCCCCTGTGAGACAGCGCATCAATGCAATTATGATAAAACATCCGTGAGCCTCCTCTTACGCCGCGGAGAACACCCACAGATTTTTGATCTGGGACGATAGTCTCTCGTAGGTCCAGAGAACCTCGCTGCGCCTTCTGCTGTTGGGGTCATGCACGATCAGCTTGCCGTCCCTCACCCCCGCGAGAACAATAAAGTGTCCGGCGGTGGTGAAATCCCCCGGCTTCATGCTGCAGATAATGGGATGACCGGCGTCCAGCCTGCTCTTGATAACACCCTCATCCAGGCAGAGTTCCTTTCCGGTGATCCCGAAATGGCGGCAGCCCTCCGTCATAAAGCTCCACTGCGTGCCGGTTCCCGCCATATAATATCCAGCCTCCGCGGCGTAAGCGGCAACCCTGTCCGGCGATGCATTCTTGTCTTTTGTCAGCGCGACAACGACCATGGACATGCAGGTCGGCGCACAGCCGGACAGCGCGACGTTGCTCTCCCCGTAGGCCGCATAGCCCCAGCGCTCGTCCCACTGGAGAAAGAGCGGAACCTCCGCCTCAAGCTCCTGTTCGGTCACTCCCCCGTGGGCCTGTCCATCCGACGTCAGATAGCCCTGCACAAACGGCAAAAGCTCGGCATTGCTGCAGAGCGACGCCAGCAGCCGTTTCGGATAGCGGTCGTACTGATCGCAGATCGCCTGATAAGCCTTGTCACTGTCCGCGAGACTGCGAAGCTGCTTTTTGATTTCTCCCCCCTCATAGACACGCGGGGGAGTCAGCCCGGCATACGTGCTCTGCATATAAGAGCTGACCGCGTCGTCACCGGAGCCATTTCCGGCGAAAAAATTGTGCTTGCCGGCATAGCTTACCACCATCGCAAGCACAAGCGCCGCGCCGAGCATCCGCAGGGTAATCGAGAACCGGCGCAGGCTCCGCTCTCTCCTGATTTTCACAATTCTGGAACTTTCTCTCATCTTATGCCCCTTTCCGGCTGCCGGCCCGACCCCGGCAACAGCCTTCCGTTGTCTTTATTATACCGAAACGGAGCATGATAATCTTTCGTATTTCCTTATTAATTTCTTATCATTATCTTAATTTTGGTTCTCACATCATTTCATACGTTGACAGTGATATAACAGGTTCCTGCAATCTGCTCTTTCGTCAAAGATACGCCTACGCATCCTCTGCCGCATATTCATAGGTATCCGCGTTCGTTATCGCCTGCCTCCAGTTTAACCCCAAAATAGCACTTCCGTATGCATGGTCCTTTGTCCCAAGAA
>CAZNQZ010000172.1:4714-5031 GCA_964575245.1 uncultured Lachnobacterium sp.
ATGACTCCCGGCTTGGAGTCCCTGCCCCTCTCAGGCGCCCTTCGGTAAGCGCTGGCCAATCTGATTTTCAGTCCTGTCTCTGCTCCATGGTGCATTTTCGAGCGGATACGGGTTCTGCCTACATTTACCCCTCCGATCACTGCATGTCCCGGCTGCCTCTGCCCCGGATACACATAGGCATAGACCCCTGCTCTTTGGGAATAATTATCTTTATATCCTATATTATTTAGGTGAAGCGCTATTCTTTGAAAATTTCTTTTCACTCCACGATAATAAGCATCGTCTTTTCCCAGAGCAAAGACTCTTCTATGTCCGGG
>CAZNQZ010000173.1:0-5014 GCA_964575245.1 uncultured Lachnobacterium sp.
TGCTGTCATATGCATTTTTCTTATGTTCCTCTTTTTTAAGATGCATGTGGCAGGACATGAGATTTAGAAAGGATGGAACATGAAGGAAATATTTCAGGAGTACGGCGGCGTACTGATTACAGTCATTGCAATTTTGGCAGTCATTCTCGTCATTCAGGCAGTGGTCGGGAGTGACGAGGCAGGTCCGATCGGGTCTGCTTTCTCCAAACTGATTGAAAATTTCATAGCACAGGCCAATGCCAACACCGGTTTAACCGGAAAATAGGTGTGGTATGGTACTGGGAAAAGAATATTTCGGCCCGCTCTGGAAGTTTATCACGAACGAGGAGATCACAGATGTGGATTACAACGGGCGGGAGCTCTGGCTGACAAATATCTACAACGAGCGCTACCGGGTGAGTCAGGCCTATGTGGACGAGAATATGTCAACCGTTTTTGTGGAGCAGTTTACACAGCGCATTGCAAATGTTGTGAGCAGGCAGTTCAACAAGAGATGTCCGGAGCTTGAGGCGGAGACCAGTGAGCTTAGAGTGACCATTGTGCACGAGTCGGCCGCGCGCTCCGGCCGCAGCATCAGCATCCGCAAGACTCCGCCGATTGTTCGGCTGGACGCGAAAAAGGCGCTGGAGGAGGGCTATTGCAGCAGGAGCGTCCTCGCACTGCTCATCAATTGCGTGCGGGCACAGATGAATTTTATTTTCTGCGGGATGCCGGGCATCGGAAAGACAGAGTGCATCAAATTTTTTTCCGGTTATATTCCGGGGAGTGATCGCGTGATCACCATTGAGGATACCATGGAGCTTCGGTACGCGGCGACGAACCCGGGAAAGGACTGTATTGAGCTCAAGGTGGATGGCGACGTCTTTGAGTATGCGGATGCAATTAAGACAAGCCTGCGCTTAAACCCTAAGTGGATCATGCTCTCGGAGGCCAGATCGAAGGAAGTAAAGTACCTGCTGGAGAGCTGGTCCACCGGTGTCTGCGGAATGACTACGCTTCACACGGACGATGTGCGCAATATTCCCGACCGGATTTTAAACATGCTGGAGAGCCGTGTGGATGCGGACCGTCTGGAGAACGATGTCTATCAGGCGGTGGATGTCGGCATCCTGATCCGCAAGAGGCGCAGAGAGGACAACAGGGTCTACCGCTATTTGGACCAGGTCTGCTTTTTTTGGCGGGAGAAGGGCAAAAACCATGTGGCGATGTTGGTGCAGGACGGAAACCTGGGGAAGACGGATCTGCCGGACAGTGTGCTGAGACGGCTGCAGCGCGTCCGGATTGAAGACCCGTGGGAGTGCGCGCTGCTTGAGCGGGAGCTGGCCGGGGGAAAGGAGGAAGAGCATTGATTTATCCTGTATTTCTGTTCGGCATGTATGCCTTAAAGCTGCTGCTTAAAATGCACTGGATCACGGCGCTGGCGCTCACAGTGTTTGGTCTGTTCATGCTGCCGAAGCACCGCAGGCTCTTTCGGGAGATGAACCGGCAGAGGATGCGTTTTACGGAGGCCGTGGAATATCTGGACACGCTGCTCTTCGCCTTTGCAAAGGAGGAGAAAATTGATCAGGCGCTTGCGCATGTGGAGGCTGCTCTGGTCGGGCCGGTCAGAGCGGTAGTGCGTGAGGCGGCCGCGCATCTGCACATGACGTATGACGACGCGGACGTTATGCGGGAATCTTTAAGGATTGTGGAGAAATCATACTCCTGCGCGCGGATTGTGACGGTGCATGACTTTATTGTGCATGTAGAGAACTACGGCGGCAGGATCGACCGCGCCGTCAGTATTCTGCTCTCGGACAAGAGGCGCTGGGAGAGCCGCATCCTTCTGGCGATCAGGGATCGGTCGAAGATGTTTACGGACATCGTGATGTCGATTGCGGCGTCGCTCATTATCTGCGGCATCATTCTGTACCTTCCGGTGATGGATATGGATGTCAGTACAAACATGATCTGTCAGCTTTTGACGGCGGTTCTTATTCTGCTGGACGATTGGATTCTGCTCAGGGCGCAGAAGATGCTTGCCCCGGATTGGCTTAAAATGGAGGTGCAGACCGATCCGAACGAGAGGAAGCGCATGGAGGACTACAGGGGCTACAATCCCAGGAAGGAGCTTCGCCTCTCAATGCTGCTCGCTGTCCCCTGTTTTGCAGCAGCGGCGGCTACGCTCTGTCTCGGAAGGCAGCTGCCTGCACTGCTCGCGTTCGGGCTTGCGCTTCTCATGCTGAATCAGCACCGGATCGGACACCGGCTTGCGAGGAGGAATCTGACCCGGAGCGTCAAGCGTGCGTTCCCCGGCTGGCTGATGGACATTGTCCTGCTCCTGCAGAGTGAGAACGTACAGATGTCCATACGCAAATCGCTGGGGCAGGCTCCGGCGGTGCTGGAGGCAGAGCTCTGCCGTTTGAGCGAGCGGCTGGAGATGGAGCCGGAGTCCGTGGAGCCCTATCATATGTTTTTGAAGGAATTTGAGATTCCGGAGGTACATGCGGCGATGAGCATGCTCTTTTCGATCTCCATGGGGCACAGCAGTCAGGTGGACCGGCAGATCGGGGATCTGATCGACAGGAACCTTGAGATGCTGGACGCCGCGGAAAAGGAGCACCTCGCAAACCTTGGGAGCGGCATGTATCTGCTGTTTCTTGCTCCGGTGCTCACAGCCTCCTTCAAGCTGGTCGTGGATATGGCGGTGTTTATGCTTTCGTTTATTGCGGGCGCGGGAATCTAGGAGAGTGGAAAATGAGTCAGATTATAAAAACGTTTTTGGGTGTTTTTCTGATGCTGTTTCTGTCTGCGGCGACAGTCAGCATCCTGACCGCCTATCTGCGGGTGCTTGGAACGCAGGATTTGCAGGCGCAGATTGTGGACGAAATCGAGAACAGTGACTATGCTCCTGCAGTTGTGCGGGAGTGTTTTGCCAGCGCGGCAAAGGCCGGCTGTGAGCTGGCCGTCACTTACTACTATGAGGGCGGAGGGACAGTCTGCTGCACGGAGGCAGCCTCGGCTGCAGAGGATGTCGGCAGCGTGACCATGGTGCGGGTGGAGCTGAGTTTTCCGCTTGAAATCGGGCTGTTTGGTTTTAACAAAACACATAGCTTTACCGGCTATGCAAAGTGAGGAGGGAAAATCTATGAAGCAATTATTGGAAGAATATGGAGGGGCAGCGGCTTTGCTGCTCACGGGCAGCGGCGTCCTCGCGGCACTTGTGCGGTTTCTTGCTCTGCTTGCGGAGGTGTGAATATGAAGGAGGTGATAAGAGAGTACGGGAGCGCCGTGATCGCAGCGGCGGGAGCTTTTCTGTTGTTTGCGGTAGTCGGCCGCATCCTGTTTTTCCCGGACAGCCTGCTGGCGCAGATGGTGCGGCTTTGGGGCAACGGAGGATGTTGATATGAAGCAGATCATACTGGGGCTTTTGGGCATGTCGATCGTGGTCTATGCGATTGTCTCCTGTCTGTCCGTCTACAGCATCTCCAGCCGGAGAAATGAGATGGAAAACTGCCTGGCGTCGGTGCTCGCGCAGAGTATGGAGGCGTACTTTGTGCGGCAGGTGCCTGTGTGGGAAAAAAAGGAGGACAGTGAGCTGACCGGAGAGCCGGGGGAGAGTCCCTGGAAAATTGTGTATGTCAGAGAGCACCGCTACAGTGACGAGGAAGTGGAGGCATTTGTCAGGCAGGATCTGACCGCGCGGCTGCGCTCGGACTCAGAGATTGCGGTGTCTGTGCGCGCGTGCGATATGGAGAGGGGGATCCTTTCGGTGGGCATCACAGAAACATTTCATCTGCCGAACGGCATGGAAAAAATCATCCGGTGTGACAAGACACTGGTGGCAGAGCAGGAGGAGATAAGTTGAGAGTACGATATCAAACGATAAAAAGACAAATCAGGCAGGTGTTTGTCCTGCTGCTTGCGATTTGCATTTTGGCGGCGGCAGCGGAACCGGTCAGAGTGAAGGCGGATGTGTTCGACGATGCGCACGCCTATTACAGCGCGTATGCGGACCGCGTAAAATTCTGGAGTGTCGGGCCGTCGGAGGGCTTTATCTGCTATGCGACGCGGGCCAACCGCTCCACAGCGTCAATCCGTTTCCGGACGCTGGGATGGAAGGCTACGGTGCGCGGAGCGGACAACAGCACGCTGCAGAGTATTTATTTTCAGCTGGGCGGCGCTTATTTGAAACAGGTGGACACGCGCGTGGTGGATGGTTATGAGTACAATCTGTACCGGATGAGTCTGAGCGCGCTCAAAAGCAGGATGAACGGGAAGGCGAATGCGGCGCTGGAGGCCGGCGACTGCACGATCGTGCTGGACGCCTGCATGACGACGGTTAAAAACAATGTGGTACAGGGCGGTATGACGGACGCGGGCAGCTTTTCCGGAAAGGTGTACACGACCTACGACGGGATTGCCGGCGCTGCCGGGTGGAGCGTGAGCGGAAAGGCGTCGCTCCACAGCTACTATGACAAGGAAGTGGAAAACCTGTTTCACAATATTCAGGTGGGCAAGTCGGAGGGCGTCAAGTCGGTTTCCGGCGGCGGCCACTATCTGTACGGCACGAAAATCAGGGTGTCTGCTGTATTAAAGCAGGGCTACGGGTTTGACGGATGGAAGGGTATGAGAAGCGGGGATACCCTCGATTTGACCTTCTATGTAAATGGGTCCGGCACGCTGACTGCGTATGCGAAGCCGGTCGGGCTGAATATCGTGTATCACCGGAATTTTTCGTCCAAGGACAAGACGACGGAGGAGCAGACCATGGTCTATGGGCAGGAGAGCCCCAAATTATTGGGAGCGGTCTGGAAAAAGAACAAAAAGCCTCCGCTCGGATGGGCTCTCTCGCAGGGAGCAGCGGAGCCGAAATTTGACCTGAAGGCCGGGATGACGAACTCGTGGATCGTTAAACATGCGCCGCAGGTACACCTCTACGCGGTGTGGGAGAAGGAACCGGAACCGGAGATACCCGACCCGACGCCGGAACCGGAGCCGGAGATACCCGATCCGACGCCGGAACCGGAGCCGG
>CAZNQZ010000174.1:0-4333 GCA_964575245.1 uncultured Lachnobacterium sp.
ATCGAGCCGTCAACCCATGCGGAGGACTCAAAACGCCGCACCGTGATGTGGTCTTTTCCAATCATGTCTGCGATTTTGTCCAAGGTTCCTGCATAGTCTGCAAGCAGCGGGAAACTGTTGGTGATTTTTTCCAGATATTCTTCAAAGGTTTTGCCTGAACAGGCGGCCTTTACCCGCTGGTTCCACTGTGAAATGAGATAGCTGTCCTGTCTGCGCAGGTATACGATTACCTGAATCTCATAGTTGTGAGTTCTGGCATCCTCCAGCAAAAGCTGCAGAGGATTCACGCGTGCGTAATTGACTGCGCGCCAGCAATCTTCGTCGGTCAATATCACCTTGTCATATTTGGACAGGCTGCCGTGCACGATAGAAAGTCCGGTTTCCAGGCGTTCCCGGAACATTTGCTCCTGTTTTGGCTTCACGGTTTTACCGGCCGGGCCTGAGAGAAGAAAGTGCGCGTTCCGCTCATTTTTGATGCGCGGATAGCTAAAGGGCATGATCGGGAAGGCATAGCCGTATCTGCGCAGCAGCTTGCGGTTAAGCTTACAGAACTTCTGGATCGAGGAGGTTGCGGTCTTGGTGGTTCCGATATGAAAATATAAGGTTGCCATGGCTCTGCCTTTCTGGATTCATTCCTTTCGTGTTATATTCTTTATACATAAAAATCCTTGAAGTAAAATTGAAAATTGCGAATCCATTCACGCCGTATAACTGCCATTCGCGCCCATACAGAAAAATGCCTGAATTTTTGCAATAATTTTCATCAGAAGAATTTGAATTGGAAAAAATTCTTTCAAATATGAACAAAATTCGCTATAATAGACAGAGCTGTTACGGAAAAAAGCAAAGGAGGACGGCATGAGAATTTTGATCGCGGAGGATTCTCTGAGCCTGGCTGCCACGCTGGCCGAAGCACTGGAAAAGGAAAATTTTATCGCGGATGTCGCAAATGACGGGAGGGCAGGCTATGAGTGCGCGGCGTCGGGCATATACGACCTTGTGGTGCTGGATTTGATGCTCCCGCGCATGGACGGCTACGAGGTGCTTCGATGCCTGCGAAGCGACGGGAATGCGGTTCCCGTGCTGATTTTATCCGCAAAATCCGAGGTGGAGGATAAGCTGCTCGGATTCCGTGCGGGCGCGGACGATTATCTGGCAAAGCCCTTTGACATCCGGGAGCTCATTATGAGGGTGCGTGCTATTCTTCAGCGCCGCGGAGGGCAGGACTTTGTCGATCTGCAGGCGGGAACCCTCTGTCTGGATACGGTGACCTGCGAGCTTTTCAACACGGAGAACCGGAAAAAGGTCCGGATTGCGGGAAAGGAGCTTCAGCTTTTGGAGCTTTTGCTGCGGAATCAGAATCAGGTCATCGAAAAGGAGCGGATTGTGACAAAGGTGTGGGGGTTCGATTCAAACGCGGAGTACAACAACGTGGAGGTTTACATCTCGTTTTTGCGGCGGAAATTGAAATTTCTGCAGGTGAACGTAAGCATTCGGGCGGTTCGCGGGGTGGGCTATTTGCTGGAGGCAGTGGATGGTTAAGAAATTAAAAAAAAGAATCAGTATTCTGGTTTTCTTTTTGTTTGGCTCCCTGCTGATCGGAGGGCTTGTGGTGTTGAACTGGATGAATTACCGGAGTGAGGTGTTTGAGCTGAAAAGCAGCTTTCGGCAGGAAATTCAGGAAATCGGGTGGAAAAATTTTCTGGAGGGAAATGCAGACGGAGAGGTGTTTGAGGAGACGGATTACTGTATTTTGAGGCTCGAGCCGGATGGGGGCGTCCGTCTGACAGAGAATCATTTTACAGGAAAAAGCGAAGAACAGCTTATCCGATACGGAGAAAAAATCGTCGGTCGTCTGAGGGAGGGGCGTTTAACGAGATCGTCCGGCCATTTTCGCGGCGTAGTCTTTCTTCTAAAGATATCCGGCCGACGTGGAAAAAATCTTGTTTTGATCAGTGCAGCTTCGGCGTATCGGGAGATTTTGCCGTTTGTGGGTGCCAGTGCCGCAGTCGGTGTGCTGGGAATGGCGCTTTTGATGCTCGCGGCCCGCAAGCTCTCTCAGTGGCAGGTTGGGCCGGTGGAGGAATCCATGCGCGCGGAGAAGGATTTTATGATCAATGCGAGCCATGAACTCAAGACTCCGTTGACGGTCATAGGAGCGAACCTTGAGCTTCTGTCTGAGGAAATCGGAGAAAACAGGCATCTGGAGTACATTCGACAGGAATCCGGGCGTATGCTGTGTCTTGTCAACCAGATGCTGACGCTTGTGAGACTCGAGACTCCGATGCTGGAGCGTCCGCGCAAAAAATTTCGGGTGGATTATGCGCTGCTTGAGATTGTCTGTCCGATGGAAAGTGTAGCCTATGAAAAACGTCAGAGGCTCGATATTCAGATTCAGGAGAATATGAGTATTTTCGGTGATGAGGAGCAGTTCAAAAGTCTGGCTTCCATTTTATTGGATAACGCAATTTCCTACACACCGGAGGGTGGCTCAATTACTGTGAAGGCTGCGCTGAGCGCGCATAATGTATGTCTGAGATTTGTGAACACCGGCGAGCCGATTGCCGAAGAGGAGCAAAAAAAACTGTTTGAGCGGTTTTATCGGCAGGACAAAGCCAGAGGCGGCGAGGGGGAGCACTTCGGACTGGGCCTGCCCATTGCCGCAAGCATCGTCGCGAATCACCACGGAACCATTCAGGTGGAGAGCGCGGGCGGGCAGAACACCTTTACGGTCATGCTCCCCGCCGCGCGCAGATAATCTTATACCGAAAGGCCTGCATCCTATTCGATCACATAGGTCAGCGTCAGTACCTTTGCCCGGATTCCGTTTACAAACACGGCGGCCTTGATCGTGGTGTTTTTCTTTACCGTAAGAGAGCCGGAAACCCTGGGCGAATTCACGGTGGGAGCGCTCCCGTTTGTGGTGTATCGGATCTCGCCGTTTTTGAGATCGGTCGAAAGGGATACACTGACCGCCTTTTTATATGTCCCTGACGGCTTGTTTACAGTGGGGCAGGACTTGTTGTAATTTTTGAGCATGATTGTCAGGACAGGCATTCCATTATTGATCTTTTTGTGGATGGTCCATGTTTCTCCGAAATCATAGCCCGCGTAGCGCTCCGCTTTTTTGAAGCCCTTTTGGGCGACATTCGTGTCGGCGGATGCCTTGCAATTTGCTGACATGGAAACAGTAAAGGAAGGGGCAGCAGTCGCGCAGTCTTTCAGTGATGCGCTTACATAACATGCGATTCCGCCTGCGCCTTCCGGCTTTTCCGTTGCGGTCACTTTGCCGGTGCTATAGCAGGAAACCATTTCGGTTCCCACTCTGTCGCAGATTCCGCCGGCCGCGTTTGTGCCTGTGATTTTTCCGTAGTTGCAGCAGTTGGCCAGTGTGTCGTCGGAGGCTGACTTGATGATTCCGTAGGCGCTGTACTTTTTAGCGGTGACACTTGCCATATTTACGCAGTTGGTCAGTGTGTTTTTGCCCTTTGCCGCGCCGGAATCAAATCCGACCAGACCGCCCGCATGTCCGCTTTCCGATTGTACCGAGCCGGTGACATAGCAGTTTTCGATGACAGAATTTTTACAGCCGTTGGTCAGTGCACCGACGCTGTTTTTGTCGGCGCGGATATTGACATTAACCAATCCGAGGTTTTTAACGGTTGCGTCGGTCAGTGTATGAAAAAGCCCGAAGCTCTTGCTTGTAAGATTTTGGATACAATAGCCGTTACCGTCGAGAGTTCCGGAAAAACGGATCGCCTCCTTCCATTCTCCGTATTTTTTTAAATCAACATCTTTGGTGAGATAGAACTTATCCGAAGATTGATTCATTTTAAGCAGATCCTCTGCGCTGGAAATGGGGGTGTAGCCCTCCCATTTTGATTTCGCGGACGCTTCAGCCGGGAAAGACACGAGCGAGGTGACCGTGATCACGAGCGACAGAATTGCCGGGAGAAGCCGTGCAGCGGTTTTAGATGTCATTGTATATCCTCCTTTGTTTTTAATGGTTACACCTGTATGTTTAAAGTATACAGAAGCGATTCTGAAATGGCAAGCGAATTTGAAAGAAGTTTTTTTCATAAAACTGCTTGAAACAGATGGGAAATCATGCTATTCTGAAAATGGAACATATAGGAAACCGCATATTCATGCCTTGTATGGGGATAATGAAGCTGTGGTTGGGAAGGAGCGTTTCATTATGGATAAGAAGGCTATGTACAAACTGAGCTACGGATTGTTTGTTCTGACCTCGGCGTTTGAAGGAAAGGATAATGGATGTATTATCAATACCGGTATTCAGGTGACCAGCGAGCCGAACCGCGTCAGTATCGCG